>NZ_JBLSDG010000001.1:0-242707 GCF_052315375.1 Caldiplasma sukawensis | reverse complement strand
TCATTTATCTGAGAGCAGCAGAGATAAATGACAAATGGTCAATGAGATCATTGAGGGGATATTATAAATGCATTGATGAGATTAAGGAAATGTTCCAAAGGAGGTATCCTTTATAAATACACAACATTTGGGACACTATGTAGGGTACTCATAAAATTTTAAATGATGTATATTTATTATGCTTCTTTTTACTTAATTGAAAAATAAGTGATTCGTTTCATCAGAATAAATTTCAATGAAATGTAATTGTTAAATTGTAACTTCCTTTTTTTATACCCACTATTTTCAACTTTTAAAGTGTATAATTCGGGCTTCATATTTATGCTTAATAAACTCTTATCAATGATGATTCAAATTGATCTGAATTGTTTCATTTCCATAGTATATTTTCATGATATATGAGAATATTCAGTATAATAAATGTATACAGTTATGCTTCTTCATCACACTGTGAATATCTTAAGTACATTTGTTTATAATTTGATAAATTGCTGATTGAAAATAAGTTTCCACAATTCATTAGCCTCAATTAATATGAAGAACCTTTAATATTGCCTGAATTCGTTTCTCTTTGGATATTCACATCCCTTAATGTCCCCTGGAGGAAGAAATGATTCCGTAAATATCACCTGAAATTGAAGCTGAACAGAAGATAAAAAATGAACTGTGAATGTAATTGTCTGTAAATATTGTCTGCGATTTACTGGAAAAATAAATCTCAAAATACTAAAAATTCAAATGGATTTTAGATGTGATTTTTCCATTTTCAGGGTAAATCTATGTCACATGGCCCTTTATCTAACTGGAACTTGTAATATCTGTTATTCATTTCACTTCAAAGGAATGCTTCATTATACACTTTAATGCAAAATATGAGTGTAAAACTACTACATTTTTAAGAGGGAGAAACAAGCATAGGTGAAAGAACATTATAAACGATGAATTTTTTCCACTTATAATTCATACTCTAATAAGTGAATAATAAGTATTTACAACTATTTTATAATAAAGTTAAAAAAATTTAATAACATTATTCACTAATGAAAATTGATCAGCACTAAAAAATACGGGCTCGGTGGGATTCGAACCCACGATCACCGACTTAGAAGGACGGTGCCTTATCCAGACTAGGCCACGAGCCCATCTATATATATGTCAATAAATTTACTTTCTGGTGATTCCTTATTCGTATTAAAATTTCTCTTAAATTGCAAAAAGAAGGAAATGAAAAAATAATTAACAGTATATTACCAAATCTTGATGAAAAAATAGGAAGAGCAAAGATTAGCTGGATGTACCAGGGAGATTTTTTCCAAGTTTATATAGAAGGTAGTGATACCAACAGCATAAGAGCAGCCCTTGGTTCCATTTCCAAGTGGCTAATTGTGGCTGAGAAAATAATAAAAGAGGTGTAAGTTTGGAAGGGGGAATAGGTAATTATCTACAAAATCAGATAAAACAGGCTGAACAGATACAGAATCAGATGGAAAGCCTGGCCAATCAATCTTATCAACTTGAGGTCAGGATTAAGGAATTGGACAGAACACTTGAGGAACTTGGGAAATTAAGTGATGAGACGCCCATTTTCAGAAGTGTTGGCCCCATACTTTATAAGGTAGATGACAGAAAAAAGCTCATAGATGAACTAACAGAACAGAAGGAATTGAGTAAACTGAGAATGGCTACTATTGAAAAACAGCAAAAAAACCTTGAAGAAAAATATCGTGGGATTGAGGAACTCATAAAAAAGGCATACGGTGACACATCTAAAGGTCAGTAAATTATGAAAACCCCTGAGGATGTTCAAAGCAGAGTTCCTGAAATAGCTTTAGGTATAGAGAAGGTAGGTATTAAAAATCTTAAGGTTCCTTTAACAATAAAGCGTCCAGATGGTTTAAAAAACATTGTTTCAACTGTAGATGTATTTGTGGACATACCTGCTGAGAGAAAAGGGGCTGATATGTCCAGAAGTGTTGAAAGTGTTAACGATATTGTTAACGGAAACAGAATTGAAAATTCAATTGAAAGAGTAGGATTAAGGATAGGAGAGGAGTGCCTCAAAAGATTTACTTATTCAGAAAGGGTAGAGGTTAATCTTAAGGGTGAACTTTTCATAAACAAAAATTCCTACATGGGAAAGGAATCAATGGTTCCTTATGTTTTGATGGCAGAGATTGTAATAGAAAGAAATGGTAAAAAAAATGTGACAATAGGGGTAGAAGTTAATGCCATAAATGCCTGCCCATGCGCCATGGAGACTGCAAGAACAATAATTGAGGATGAGTTTCCTCAGTATTCTGAGGCAATAGAGAAGATACCATTTATAACTCATAACCAGAGAAATCACATTACTTTAAGGGTAACATCATCAGATGAGACAGAGATGGATGTATACCAGTTAATAGATGCAGTGGAAAAGGTAATGGGTGAACCTCTCCTACCGGTCTTGAAAAGAATGGATGAGGGCAAGATGGTAGTTGCGGCTCACAAAAAGCCAATGTTTGTTGAAGATATTGTGAGAGAATGCATGAGAGAAGTGTCTTCCATTGAAAAAATACCCCTGGATGCAACAATAAAAATATCCTCTGAAAGTGAAGAAAGCATTCATCCTCACAATGCATATGCAGAAATAACAATGAAAAAAATAGATGTTAAAAAAATACTTCAGATTTAAATTTCTTTCAGTGCTTTTATAAGCTTTACAACTGCTTCTACAGCGTCTCTTCCTTTTTCAATTCTAGCCATTGCCTGAAGCCTTGTTTCTCCAGGCCCGGTTATTCCAAGAGCAACAGGTTTTCCCGTTTCTACTGAAATGTCCATTATCTTTCTTGCAGCGTTCTGCATTATAACATTATCGTGGTCTGTCTCCCCCTTTATAACAGCCCCTAGAGTTACAACACCATCTACATTTCCTCTTTCACACAGAGCTTTGACTGCAACCGGAATGTCATAGGTTCCAGGAACAAATATTATCTTTGAAACCTCAACACCAAGAAATTTTGCATGCTCCTTAGCCCTCTCCAACATCATGACCGTAATGTCATAATTATATTCCGAAACAACTATTCCTATTTTCATTCATTTCACCTCAATGTCTGATTGCACTTTTTCCACTTTCTCCAAATACATCTCCAGCATCCTCATAACCTTGCCTGAGTCCTTTTCCTGCGTTTTCAGTTAGCCTCCCTGGATAAAAGAGAAGATTATATGCGTTTAGTGCATGTTCTCTGGCCCTTCTATCACAAAGCCAGGCCAGTTCCTTGTCATCCCTGGCTTCATCTTCATGAACAAAAACCTCTATTATATGCTTCCTGTACATAAGCTGCACATTCATAAGGCCAGTTGATGCAATCTGGGCAGAAATCTTATCAACTGGCTTTGGCCCTGGCATACCAGTGGCGATTACAATGTCAGAACCTCTATCAAAAAGAAGTGCACAGGCAACTGGAAGGTCCTTAATTCCAGGAACAGTATATCTTTCAATCCTGTATCCAGTCCCTGTTTTTTCCAGCTCATCTATGACAGATTTTCCCATGTCATATCTTGCAAATGTTGTATCGGCAACACCTATTATTTTCACCTTAACCCCTCAATTATTTTTTCCCTTATCTTTCTGGAAGCAAATGGCTCTTCGGATATGAGAGGGGTGCATCTTACCACTTTTAATTCTATTCCTCTCTCCCTTGATTTCTCTTCTATTTCCTTTTCGTTGAATTTCTGATCGAACCCAAGTGTTATTATGTCAGGCTTAAGCAATTCCACAGTATTGTAAAAATCCCAGTCCCTTCCAACAATAGCTTCATCAACTGGTTTAAGGTAGGACACAAGCTTTGCCCTTGTCTCCTGGGAGAAAAGCAATTTTTTTCCACTCCTCTCTGCTACCTTGTCGTTTGCCACCACTACAACCAAATAATCACCAAGTTTTTTAGACTCACTTAAATAATGAACATGTCCCAGATGTATGATGTCAAAGACTCCCGAAGCCATAACTTTTATCATCAAACCACTTGGCGATAATGTTTTTACCCTCTATAAATGTTAATTCATTTTCCTGTGCAAACTTCTCAGCCTCTTCCCTTTTCATCGAATTTCCTGAATCAGAAAGCATCTCTGCTATGGTCGCACTTGGGTATAGTCCAGCTGCTTCAACCAGGTAAGTAGATAGCTCAGTATGGCCCCTTCTCTTTGAGAAATATCCATCCCTTGCAATAAGAAGGTGAACATGGCCAGGTATTCTGAACTTTTTGTAAAATTGTTCTATGTTCTCCTCTATTGAGCTGCATGAATTTTTCATAAAATCCATCAGGTCGTTGATTGTCACAGACCTGTCATTATCGCTTATGCCCGTGAATGTTCTCCTTGAATTAATCGTAAAACTGAATGTGGAACTGACATCATATTTCATGTCTCCTGAATAGGTTGCTTTATCACCATAAGGAAGAAATCTTCTGTAAAGTTCTTCAATGTATGGAAGGGCGATCTTTCTTGCCTCAGATTCCTTAAGAGTGGTACATATGAGTCCCCCTGCCATCTTTCTTAGCATCATAATGCTTGAAGAATTAACAAATACTGATGGGAAAACAAGATCTGTTTCCTTTTCCCTCTTTTCATCGTCAAATATCAATACAGGTTTTCCATTCCTTAGATCGTGTATAGCTGCATTGATGATGTTTATCTGTTCTGTGATCATATAAGGAAATTGTTACAAACGTTATAAAAATTTATAAAAAAATAGTAGATACTCAAAAATTGGTAGTGATTTAATGTTTACATTTAGGGAAATAAAAAAGGAGGACCTTGTTAGAATAAAAATTCTTGAGGATAGGGCATTTGAGGTTGGGCCATACAGCCTGCTGATGCTTAGATACGCATGGAAGGAGAGCAAAGGTCTAAATCTTCTTGCAGAGGAGGGAATGAACATAGCAGGATATATAATGGCCTCCCCTGTTAATTCAAAAGTGTGTGATATTGAAACCATTGCTGTAGACCCTGATTACAGGAGAAGAGGCCTGGGGAGAGAACTGATTTCCAGAATTGAAATCATGATGCTAAATAAAGGATATGTTTATTCCCAGCTTGAAGTTAGAGTGATGAATGAGGAGGCAATAAATCTTTACAAAAATTGCGGATATGAAGATGTGGAATATTTAAAAAATTATTATTCACTTGAGTATAAGGGTAGTAAGGACGCATTAAGAATGATGAAAAGATTATCTTAATATTTTTGAGATTTCTTCTATTATATTTTTACTTCTTTTACTTGCAAAAACAGTTATGTACTGTTTTGCAAAACTGTTCTGCAATGATGATACAAGAGGAGATAGTTCCCTTATTTCTCTTATTTTCCCATCCTGATCAATTATTGTCAGTTCTGATTTTGATCTTTCAGGTGTTGCATATTCAGAAGGGGGCGTTATATCAACAATTATCTCATCCCCCTCACTGTATTTTTCATATATTTTTTCCTTCAATTCTTCCGGATCTCTTCCATCCAGTGATGCTCTTCCAACAATCCTGTATATATCACGTTTCAATATTCTACTGGCAATATTATTACCATTTGAATCCTCCTTTAATTTATTCATCAAATCCCAGTCCGTTCCATATGCAACCTCATAACTATGATTCATGTTTCTAAGGGCATACTCTGCCATTCTCTGTATGACCCTTGCTGTTTTATGAAAATATACAGACCTGAACATTATGTACCTAGAGATAAGGATGGATTCAACCACTGTGAGCCCCTTGAAGCTAACCACTATATTCCCCTCTGTTTCCACTATTATTTCAAATATTCTTCTTGGATCAAGTGGAAGTATACTAACACCGGTATGATATGCATCCCTGATTAGATAATCCATTTCATCTACGTCCAGTGAGCCGCTGATTATCTGGCTTTCTGCTGAAAATTCTTCCCTTTTTTCCAGAATGCCCATGAGCATATCAAAATCAAAACCCCTGTCAATTATTACATCTTTCAAATATTCCCTGATTATTTTTTTTCCTCTTTCTTCATGTGTTCCGTATTTCAATGAAAATAAATTTTCAAAGGAATGACTAAAAGGATAATGACCAATATCATGTAAAAGTGCTGCCAGCATTATTTCATTCTCATTTTTCATTCTTAGAGATCTTGCAGCAAGCTGTGCAAGATGCATGGTACCAATTGAATGCTCAAATCTTGTATGATTTGCTCCAGGGTAAACATAGAAAACCATTCCTAGCTGCCTGATCCAGTGAAGCCTCTGAAATTGGGCAGTATCAATAATTGGTATAAATTTCTCATCTACCCTTATTGGCCCGTTAATTGGATCCTGAATTATCTTGAATTTTTCATTCATATGTTGTGATCCTCAACCGGGCACCCCGGATCGGGCCCTGCGTCCTGTGAAGTTCCTCCATAGTTTCACTCAACCCCGGACACCTTCAGCATCAAAGGTTCCGACTACCGTTGCTCCCTTCCGGACCTGGCGGGTTCGTCAGACAGATTGCATGCTCATTTTCCTTTGAAATTGAACATGCAAGCCCCCGATCCAAAGGGCCGAAATATCATTGATCCGCTCTGGCTTCACAGAGGCAGAGTTGACCTCACCGGGAAGTCGTCCCTGCATATAGGCTTCAGGTCACAGAGAGTGCCTAGCTCTCCGATCAAGCCCGGCTCTTACCATATGATCATATAATTATTATTTTTTGTCCTGTGTTCATAAGTGTAAAATTTTCTCATATACATTATCAATTTCACCAATAATATTCTTATTTTCCGTGATCTTACTTGCAAAGTGAATTGAAGCCCCAAGACCTACCCCCTCCTTCACACTTCCCTCAGAATATTTTCTCAGACCCTCATGACTGGATTTTTCAAAAAATGTATCTGCGATTTCAAAATTTTTAACTCCACATTTTTTAAAGAATTCATTTCCAACAGAATTGAAAACAAGATCTGTTGTGATCAAGGTTGTGTTTGAAGTGTCTATTGAATCCCTGTTGCATAGGGCAATTATTGCAGCCATTTGGGTTCCTCCTCCAAGTATGATTTTTTTTCGTCTGTATTTTATTATGTTGTAGATCATTGCATGTGTATAATCTCCCGCCCTTTTTATTAATTCCTCAGAACTCAGATTATCTGGTATTTTAGAATTGACTCTTTTTGCAATATTCAATTTTTCTTCATCTGGTGAAATTTTCATTGAACTGCTCACCTTTTCTATGCCAATTATTTTATTAAGCATTATGAGGGCTGAAGTTGTGCCTGCTGGTATGGATTCAGAAATTAGGATTTCTTCCCTGGAATCAAAAATGTTTACAATTTCAATTGCAGCCATCTTAGCTTTTTCATAATCTGGGCATGAATATGTTTCCAATGGGTTCAATGAAGGGAGAAGACCTGTTTCAAAAAAAGGTGTTTTTGGTCTCTTTTCCATACCTGAATTTACAATCATTGTTTTAATTCCCACAATCTTAAAGCATGCATAAGAAACCACAGATGGTGATGGTATTCCATCCGGAGTAATTGGAGGAAAATTAATTGTCAATGGTCTTCCATATAATGATATTTCTGAGTCTACTACGGGAGTGAGAAATGTCAGTTCTGAGTCTGCTCCTGCCTCTGTAATTCCATTTATTTTTGAAAGATGTGTGCTTCCAGCAAAAAGTAAGTTGATGTCAGGATAGTTCATAAAAAGTATAATTTTAAAGGCAATATAAAGAATAGGAAATGCCAGTAAATGAGTGATGAAACAAGGAATATTGGAAATACAATAAATATAAGCATTAGAAAAAATGAAAGATCATATATTTTCAATGCTTTTTTAATGTCTGAAACTGCAGGGTAAAATCCCTTTCTGTTAACAATATAACTTCCTTTCTTTTCAAGCCTTACATTTAGAGTTGCGGCCATTGTACACATACCGTAGGCAGCATTCCTGCTCTCTACGGGATATAATAAGGATTTTATGGAGACCTTTCTGTTGTTGTATCCCAGTAAAAATGATGAAACTCTAATCAATAAAGAGGATATTCTTGCAGGTATTGATGAGAGATAGGTATCAAACCTGGCAGACGCTCTTCCGAACAATCTCAAACTTCCCTCCCTATAACCAAATATGGAGTCAAGAGTGTTCCCTACCCTGTATACATATGAACCTACTGGGCCAAAAAGTGCAAAGAAAAACAATGAGCCCGCAAAACCGTCACATATTGATTCCGATATTGTCTCTATTGCAGCCGAACAAAGTAGTGTTTGGTCAGCCGTTGAAAGATCTCTTCTCACCGTAAGAGAAAGAGCTTTTCTTGCCTCCTCCATATTTTCGGCTTCTAGATGTGTTATGACTGGTTTAATATGAGAATTCATTGATGAAAGTGCAAAAGTGGATTTAAAAAAGATAGAGTAAACGATAACAAAAAAGATAAATAAAAAATTAAAGGAATATAAAACATCTTCAAAAATTATGACCGGTAGAATTACAGATATTAAAGTCAATAATACGGTAAGTTTTCCACCCAAAAGTTTGTTCTTTATTTTTCCTGTCTTTTTATATATGTATGAGGAAAATTTACCTGTGATTATTGCAATGTGGAATGGCCCTCTCGGTTCTCCAAATATTAGATCGATAAAAACAGAAATTATAATTATTCCTGAGAAGAATATTGTTATCTGTATGTAAGGTATCAACGTACTTCCATATTCCAAATCATTATTATTTTTTTCTCAACCTTTTTTCTTCAGATCTGAATCATGGTTTCTATATCAATATGTCTTGAAATATTTTCTGAAAATTTCGTAACTATTTCATTCAATATGTTTTCATAGTTTTTTGTAATATTTGTTTCGGCAAGCCAGCTTAAAATTTTTGCATTTTCCAATACACCATGGATATTTGTTCCCAATATATTGCCGTCGAAATACCCTTCTCTTCCGAAGTCAGTCATGGCAAATGGTTTTTTAATTTCTCCAGAAACCTGACCATAGTGGATTTCATACCCATTTCCTTCAAATGATATTCCATCTATTTCCCCACTATAATTGATCTGTCTAACTGTCTTCTCTTTTGAATAGTGAAAATCGTAAGGTATAATTCCGAGTCCGTATTCCCTATCTCCTGTTCTTTCATCATAAATATTTTTCCCTAGAATCTGAAATCCTCCACATATTCCAATGATCTTTACATCACTCTTTGCAATTTCTTTTATCCTTTTATCCATACCTGTATCCCTTAGATATTTTATATCCATAAAGACATTCTTTGACCCGGGAAGTATTATTGCCTTCAAACCTTCAGGTATATCTTTATGTATATCTCTTGCCAAATTGTGATAATATACGCTATCGAGATCACTGTAGTTTTCCCAGTATGGATACTTTATTATGCCTACCTTTCCGTCATCCCTTTTGAAATCATAATCAATTGAATCCTCTCCAGGAAGAAATTCTTTTTTAACCTTCGGAACTGTTCCAATATGCTTCAATCCTGTTAGATTTTCAATTTTTTTTATCCCGTCGTCTAAAATTTTTGTATCTCCCAGCATTTTGTTTATTATGAAACCTTTTATAGTTTCTGGATACTGTGAAAGTTTATATGATCCAAAAATTGAGCCAAATACCCCACCATACTCGATATTTCCAACGATGAAACCTTTTCCTTTGGATATTTTTGTTAACCATGTGTTTGAAATGTCCCTATCGTAGAGGTTGATCTCCGAACATCCTCCTGCACCCTCAGCAACTATGAAGTCATACTCACCCTTTTTTTCATTAATAATATTCTCTACAATCTTTTTAATATCTCCCGAAATTAATGTTCCGTATTGGCCCACTGTCCTTATGCCAATACTTTTACCCATAAGAATCACTTGCGACTTTCCCATTCCCTCAGGTTTAATTAACACTGGATTCATCCAAGCCTCTGGTTCTATACCTGCACCAAATGCCTGTAGCCACTGTGCCCTTGATATTTCACTTCCGTCCCTTGTGGAGATTGAATTTAAAGACATGTTCATTGCCTTAAAAGGGGCTACCCTGTATCCCTTTGATCTTAGAGTCTTTATTACAGATAGAGTAATTGTTGTTTTACCTGCATTTGAAGATGTACCAAGAATATGCAATAAATCTCCCATCATATCCCTTTTACAATATTTATGAAATAATCGTTTGCTTCCCTTGATTTTATTGATAGTCTGAAATCAGTCTCCCTGAAACCATAAAAATTTGAACAATTCCTCAATGAGATACCGTACTTATCCATCTTTGAAATGAATTGGTCCATCTTATTCTCAGGAATCCTAAATGAAAAAAAATTAACACTGGAGTCCCCTAATATTTCCCATCCCTTACTTTTTATGAACGCAGTTAATCTTTTTCTTTCCTCCATAACCATTTTAATTTCACTCTTCTGAGGATAATTTTTTAAAGAATCTTTCAATAATTCTGGGTAACTCATGGGCATAGTCCATGGCTGGCTCAATTTTTCAAACAGTCTTATATTATCTTTGTTAGACAATAGATAACCTATCCTGAGACCAGGTTTTCCCAGAATTTTTGTCATTGATCTTCCAAAAAAAACATTTCTATTTTCTTTTATTATTTCTTCGTGGTCTGGAATTCCATCATGGTAAAGAAAATCAATATATGCCTCATCTATGAAAATTCTGATGTCTCTTCCATAATAAAAAAGCTTTTCGTAAAAGTTTCTTCCCGGGTATTCCCCTGTAGGATTCACTGGTATATTAGTACTAAACATGTTTATTTTATATTTTTTAATCATGGATGGATTCCTAAATATTCCCTTTACAGGTATTCTTGAAATTAAACAACCCGCTCTAATTGCAGACCTCATATGTTCAGAAAACAGAGGCTCTCCAAATGCAACCCTTGAATTATTGAATACTGAATAATATGTGTATATTAAGGATGTCATCCCATAGAAAGGATAAATATTTTCAGTACTGAATCCAGTGAATTCTGAAATTATTTTCCTTATTTCATTTTCAACGTTTGGATAAGTTGAATACTCATCTTTTTCACCAGACATGTCTAAAATATTGGTAGACATGTCATAAAGTGGATTTTGAATATCCCTGAAATATTGATCTCCGTGTATAAAATTTTTATTGTCCATTGCTGAAATTTTTTTCACAAAAATGTAATAAATTTCATAAATATATCTCTTTGTGGGAAAGATAACTAATGGTTTTATCAGTGCAATCTCTTTTTTTACCATAATACCAGTTAACAGTTCTCAATTTGATCAGAACGGAATTATTTTCATGTTTTTTGTGTACGGATTAATTGGAATTATTTCATCCCTTTTTTATTACATTATAAGATTTTTTCTCCCTTCCATGATTTCTATTTTTTTATCTTTCTTTCTTCTGTTTATTTTAAGAGGTTTTCAGAACCTTGATGCTGTCCTGGACACCGGAGATGGACTCATGAAAAGAGGAAATGTAGAAGAAAGGCTAAGAGTTATGAAGGATACATCAACGGGTGCTGGGGCAATAGGTCTATTTGCATTCATATTTGGAACCACATTCATTTCCCTTATACAAATTTCCAATTTCAACTTTCTCACTTTTTTTGAAATTGAGATTTCTTCAGTTTTTTTCACTGCACTTCTTATGTTTAGAAATAATACAATAGGGATTGGTTTTGCATCCTACTTCAAAAACGTTTCAGATAAATGGAACTTTTTTTCATTAAACATATTGTTACCATTACTGATATTGATTTTTATGGGATTTTCAATTATACTTATTATAATGTTAATACTTGCTGCATTTTCAATTAGATTATACTTTTTTAAAATATTTGGTGGTTACAATGGGGATATAGCCGGAGCCGCTGGGGAAATTGGAAAGATGATTTTATCCCTGTTACTTTTAATAAAGATGTGAATGTAGTGAAATGCTTAAAATTAAATCAACAATATACATATGGTGATTAAATGGTAAGATACAGTTATAGTTGCAAAGATGTAGGATTTGAATGCGGATATCAGGTTAATGAACCCACAAAAAAAGATCTGTGGGCAAAAATAAAGATACATAATAGATATGCTCATAACCAATTTGAAATATCCCCTGAATGGGAGAAAAAAATTGAAAATGCAATAAAGGAAACGGAACAATGATTAAGATAAATACCATCCTCACGGGAGATGAGTTAATAGATAAATGCCTTAGGAGGGCTGCAAAAATAGAGATTCCTTACGACAGGATTTTTGAGGAAAAAATCAGAAAGGAAAACATTGGAAGAATATCTACAATAGAATCTATTTCTGTGGGGTATCTTAAAAAAACGGTTAGACGGTTTCCTGGTATAGAAAGGATACATCCCTATTATGAGGATCTTATAGATCTTAAATTCGGAAGGGTTGAGTACAAAAGATCATTAAACAATGTAGAGTGGGCTGCAGATAAGATAGTTGAACTTTCAACAGATAGCATTAAAAAAATAAAAAAAACAAAGGAAGTTCACAATATGGTATCCATAAGAAAAGAGTTCTATGGGAGATTCTGTTCCATTATTGAGCACATAGATGGTGATTTAAAATTTCTTTCAAAAGTGAGGGGGTTTATTAAAAAATTGCCTGACGTAGAAGCAGACATTGCATATCTTATAATTGGTGGAATGCCAAACGTAGGGAAAAGTTCCCTTGTGAACGCTTTGACTGGAGGAAAAATAAAAACTGCACCATATCCTTTTACCACACTAGATGTTTCAGTTGGTCACTATTATACGGGTGACATAAAAATTGGGGTCATTGATACGCCCGGACTGCTGGACAGAGATTTTGAAAGCATGAATGAGATGGAAAAAAAAGCAATTCTTGCAATGAAAGATATCAAAGGTGAAATAATATTTCTTATAGATTATTCTGAGAGCTGCGGTTATTCCGTTGAAAGCCAGATGACGGTTCTTGAAAATTTAAAGAAAAATTTTAGAAAGGAAATTACCTCAGTTCAGGCCAAAGTAGACATCAGTGATGTTAAGTTAGATATTTGCGTTTCAGTACATGATGCAAAAACAATTGAAAGATTTAAGAAGATTATGGAGGAGAAATTGATCTATGCATCTTGATCAGGAAATTAAAAGATTGGCATTAAAAAATGCAATTTCACATGATGGAAAATGTGATGCGGGAAGCATAATTAACAAACTTATAGGATTGGATCCAAATCTGAAAACAAAAATCAGGGATATTAAGTCAAAGATAGATGAGGTTGTAAATCAGGTAAATATGTTATCCGTAAGTGAACAAAGGGAAATACTGAATGCTGAATTCCCTGAAGAGGCAAAAATAAAGAAAGAAAATGAGGAAGAAAAAAGATTACCTGATTTAAAAAATGTGAAAGGGAGGGTGGTCATGAGAATGGCCCCGTCTCCATCCGGTCCTCTGCATATAGGCCATACCAGGATGTGCATTCTCAATGACGAGTATGTAAAAAGATACGGAGGTGACTTGATATTGAGAATTGAAGATACAAATCCTAACAATATCTTTCCTGGTGCCTATGAGATGATACCTGAAGACAATAAATGGCTGGGTGTTGAATTCACCAAACTCTATATACAGTCAGAAAGATTTCAATATTATTATGATGTGGCAAGGGAGCTTCTTAGGAGGGGAAACGCCTACATATGTACATGTGTGGCTGATGAGTTTAAGGAAAAACTAGCAAGATCGGAGTCATGTGTACATAGAAATACAAATCCAGAGGAAAATCTGGAAAAATTTGAAATGATTTTATCAGGGAAATTCAATGAAAAATCAGCAGTTATGATGATAAAAACCGATTTAAAGGATCCAAACCCTGCACTGAGGGATTGGGTGGCATTCAGAATAATTGAAAAGCCACATCCACACACTGGAAAAAGATACAGATTTTATCCTTTGATGAATTTTAGTGTTGCCTGTGATGATCATGACATGGGATTGACACATGTTATCCGTGGATCCGATCACCTGAATAACACTTATAGACAAAAATGGATATTCAATTATCTTGGATGGGAAATTCCAGAATATTTTCACTATGGAAGAATAAATATTGGAAATGCAGTACTTAGTACAACTCAAATGAGAAAGGGAATTGAAAACGGTACATATGAAAACTGGGAAGACATCAGGATCGCAACAGTAAGGTCCTTTGCAAGAAGAGGATACAGGCCTGAAACATTCAGAAGATACTGGATAATGTCTGGACTGAATGACGTTAATTCTGAATTTTCTTGGGAAATATTTAATTCAATAAACAGGCAGATCATTGATCCCTATTCAGACAGGTACTTTTTTATCCCGGAACCTCAAATGATAAAGGTTGAAAAATCCCCATCAACAGTTTCAAAAATACCAAAATATCCAAACAATCAAAGCAGAGGTTACCGTGAATATGAGGTAAAGGAAAATGCCGAATTAATGGTGGACAAAAAGGATATCCAGAATATCGCTGATGGAGAAATCATTAGGCTGAAGGATCTTTACAACATAGAATTTAAGGATGGAAGATTCATATATCACAGCACAGAGGTAATTGATAGGAAAAAGAAAATTATACAGTGGCTTATTCCAGAAAAAAGCTCTCCTTTCAGCGTTCAAAAACCAGATGGAAGCTGGGAAAAAGGATTGGCAGAGACATACACATTGTCTGCCTCTGGAACCATTCAATTTGAGAGGTATGGTTTTGTGAACAAAATCAGTGAGAGTGAGGCACTTTATCTCCACAGATAATTAAAGCTTTGGAAAATCATGAAGGACAACTATGTCCTCAACTGATTTAACCCACTTGTATGGTATTCCTATGTTTTCTGCCCCATTAATAAGAGGCTTTGCTCTTATCTCTTCTCTCAATTCCGAGACGATGAGTTCTTTTATCTCTTTTAGTTTTCCGTTTTCCTCTATTACTACAAGAACCTCAATTATTTTCCCTATATACTTTCCAAACTGAGTGTAAACATCTTTTCCTATCATTTTTGACATTTCAACTGTTTCGTCCATCTGATCACCGACAATAATCAATGAAGTTTTGAAATATATCCTTTCCGTACATGGTGTGTTCAACTTCCGGATGAAATTGAACGCCAAATATTGGACGCTTAACTGATCTGAATGCCTGCACAGTGCAGTTTTTCGAAAATGCACATCTCAGCATCTCCTCAGGAAGCTCAAATATTTCATCATTATGGTTTTCCCATACTGTAACTGCATCTGGGAGGTTACTGAATATACCACCTTTATCTGTGAATGTTATCACAGTCTTTCCGAATTCTGGAGTTTGTGCCTTTCTCACCTTTCCACCAAGATGAAGGGCCGTGAACTGTGCACCCACACAAATGCCAAGGATTGGCCTATCCTGTTCATCTATAAGTTGACCCATGTTTCCAAGTTCCTTAACATCCGTGTTTATACTTGGAGCTCCTCCTGAAAGTACCCAACCATCTGCATCCTTGATTTGAAGAAAATCCATGCTGTTATCAACAATTTCACTTTCTACACCAAGCTTTGTGAGCAATCTCCACTCTTTGTGTGTCCATTGCCCACCGTTATCCACCACGTATATTTTCAAATCAATCACCATGCTCATAGATTGATAGATAATGATATTGCAACTCCATACTTTCTCTTCTTATATATTTGCCTCTGCTAAAAATTCTATCAAGTTCCTCCTGGGATATTTTAATTTCATCTGGAGGCCCTATCTCAATACCTTTTTTAAATTCTATTAGGTAAGCCTTTTTTACCTTCATTTTTTGAAATATCTCAGGAAGGAATTCGCGACATGGAAAATCATGAAAACTCGTTGACATAAAAACAATATTAGCCCCATTCATATTTTCAGTTTTACAAACATCCTCACATAAAACTGATATGTTATTGATTTTATTTTGGTAAATTTTATTTCTTACAATTTCACACGCCTTTTTACTTGTATCTATGGCAATGACTTTTCCAGCCCTTTTTGAAAATTCCAAGGAATAATAACCGTCTCCACATCCTAAGTCTGCAAGAACATCATTTTCATTAACTTTAAAAAACCTAAAAATCTTTTCTGTATCCATATATTTTTTTCTGAATTCCGATATTCGGTCATAATCAAAATCTTCCTTATGATGATGCATCGAACTGTATATCGATCTCATAAAATAATATTCTCTATCAGAAAAATTTTTTATTAATGTTTTGTAATATTAAATTATTGAAAGATTATTTCTTCCAAGTTCCCTCAGTGAATTGAAACCGGAGAGGGCCAGCTGTATTGAAAGTTCCCCGATCAATTGCCTGAAATATGCCTCTACCCCTTTCTCACCTCCAACTGCCATGGAATATGCGTAAGGTCTTCCTATCATAACTGCATTTGCTCCAAGAGCAAAAGCTCTCATTACATCTGCTGCTCTTCTGACACCTGAATCAAATATTAAATGACCATCGTAATTCCCTTCCCCAGTTATTTCATTTAATGCGTCTATTGATGCTATTGCTCCGTCTACCTGCCTTCCTCCATGATTTGAGACAATAACACCGTTCGCCTTATGCTCAAATGAAAGCTTTACATCTTCTGGAGAGTTTATACCTTTAACAAGAATTGGTAGGCTTGTCCATTTTCTTATATGATCGAAATATTCCCAGTCAAATCCTGGATTTACATATATAGAAGACCATTCCATAATCGCTGACATTCTATCCTCTTCAACAGGTTTTGAAAGTCTTTTCAGAAAATAAGGATCGGTGAAGTAATTTTTAGTGCCATGGCCCTCAACAAATGGAAGGTACCTGTTTTCCAGATCTTTCTCTCTCCATCCAAGCATTGTTGTATCAAAAGTTACCACTATGGCCTTGTATCCTGAGGTTTCTGCCCTTTTTACAAAATTTCTCATTACATCCATGTCCTTTCCTGGATACAGTTGGAACCATTTTTCAGCATTAGGTGCTGCTTTTGCCACTTCCTCGATACTCCAGGAACTAACAGTGGATAGGCAGAATATAAGGCCAAGTTTCTCAGCAACTGTTGCCCCTATGAGATCAGCCTGTGGATTAACTATTGACATGGCACCAAGTGGAGCAATTATAAATGGTGTTAGGAAAGATTTTCCAAATATCTCAGTAGAAATTGTTGAGTTTTCAACATTTCTTGCATACCTTGGTCTTATTCTGTAATGATTTAGTCTTTCTTCGTTATGTAATTCGGTTGAACCGCTGCCTGCTGAGCTTTCAATATACCACCATGCGTTTTTGTCCAGTTTCATTCTAGCAGATTCTCTCCATTTCTCTATGCTTACTGGAAAATCCCCCTCTTCATCTGCCTTCAGATATCTCATAAGCTGGTACTGTGTTCCTAAATTTGTCATCATGATTAAAAAGAGGTGAAAGATATAAAGATTGCTTTATTATTAGAATTAATAAAATTAAATGAAATTTCATATGAATAAAATTATTTAAAAAATAATAAAATTTAATCAAAGATTGCCAAAACATATTATTGTGGAATGGATGCATGACACATGCCAAAGTACGCAGAACTAGGAAAAACAGGAATAAAAATTTCTAAAATTGGCATAGGAACTTGGCAGATGGACAAATCAGAGAAAAGTGTTCAGGCAATTAAGGAAGGTATTAAGGCCGGTGCTAATTTTGTGGATACAGCTGAATTCTATTACAATGAGGAGATGGTGGGAAAAGCCATTTCAGGTGAAGACATAGTGATCGCAACTAAGGTTTTCACAACCCATTTTAGATATGATTCAGTAATAAAGGCATGCAACAGAAGTCTAGAAAAACTTGGAGTAAAAACAATTGATCTTTATCAACTGCATTTTCCAACGAGCTTCGTGAAGATTGAGGAAACCATGAAGGCAATGGAAAAACTTGTTGATGATGGAAAAATAAGATACATTGGTGTTAGCAATTTCAATGTCAACCAGCTTAAAAAAGCCCAGAGCGCTATGAAAAAATATGAAATAGTGTCAAATCAGGTGGAGTATAGCCCCATGGTCAGATATGTTGAGGATGAGTTGCTAGATTACTGTATTAAAAATAATATCACCATAATAGCATACAGTCCACTTGTTCATGGAGATATGAAAAAAATAGTTTCATTGCCAGAAAATCCAGTGGAAAAGCTAGGGAAAAAATACTCTTCAACACCCTATCAGATTGCCCTATCCTGGTTAACATCAAGAAACAATAATGTTGTTGCAATACCTAAAAGTTCCAATCCTGAAAGAGTCAGGGAGAATGTAAAAAGTATGGATATTAATTTGACAGAAGAAGAAATAAATGAAATTTCTGCATATTTCTCAAAATTTAAAAAAACTCCAACTGTAAAAAAAGTGGGCTGGCTTGTTTCCTTATCAGGAATCTTTTAAATTAACATAAACAATATTTAATAGAATTGGAATAAGGGGTAAGTCATGAATGATCTTGAAATAGTGATTCTTGTGCTTTTTTTATGGGTAATTATTCTTGTTTCACTGAGGCCAAGAATCAATAAATCAAAACATTTTCAAACATATTTTGGAATATTACTTCTTGTAAAAATTACAAAAAACAGAGGAATTCTTGATAAGGTAGCAGGGAACAAAAATAAGAAGTATTTCGCAAAACTTTCCGTACCAATTGTTTATTTCCTTCTAATTTCCGCAATTGCCATTTTGTTATACAGTGCAATTCTTTCCTTCTCAGTAAAAGAGAGTATTCCTTTAAATGAATATATTGCTTTACCTGGAATTAATCCAGATATACCGATAATTTATGGGCTCATAGCATTTTCATTGTCCGTGATCATACATGAAATGTTTCACGGAATAGTGGCTAGGAAACACAACATTGATGTAAATTCAGTTGGTGTAATGTTTCTTGTGGTTCCAATAGGTGCATTTGTTGAGCCAAAACAGGATCAGATTGAAAAGGCAGATCCTGTTGCGAGAAGAAGAGTTGTGGGTGCAGGTATAGCAGTAAATTTTGTGATAGGTGTGATCTGTTTTCTCCTTTTATCCCTTGCTATGTCCCATCTGGCAGTTCAGAAGGAGCCAGGTTCTTATCTTGATGGCGTATGTGAAGGCACCCCCATGTTCAAGGCAGAAAGTTATCCATCTGAACTTGTTAAGTTTGGGAATTATTCAGGAAACAATATATATGATATAGCATACAATTCAAATATTATGCCCGGGAAAACAGTTAATGTAACTTTATACAATGGTAAAACGTTCATTCAAAGTCAAACTTTATCAGGAGTTTTTGTAGTTTCCACCATTGAAGGATATGGAGCTTACGGGAATATTACAAACAGATCCTATCTTATATCAATTGATAAAACCATAATATATAACGAATCTCAGCTTTCACAATATTTGAATTCGATTAATCCTGGTACCAATATCACAGTTGAGTTTGCCACAATAAATATGTCCAGTCAAGGATATGGAAGGTTAAATTACCACAATACAACCTTCATTACTGGATCCGTTTATTCATACTATGAAAAATATGACCCGTCAGCAGCAACTCCGCAGATGAAACACGAATCTTTCATAGGCGTGGAAACAATATATGCAGGTCTAGAACTTGTTCCAATGAACTATTTCAAAAACATTATTTTTGGCGACATTGTATATTCAACCAACGTAAGAAATGACCTTGCAATTTTCGGTTTGCCATTGGAGGGGTTATCACCGGTACCCTCGGCCTTCGCACACCTATATTCTGTTCCACTTGGTTATAATGTATTTTGGTTTACTGCAAATCTGCTTTATTGGTTTTTCTGGGTAAACATACTTCTTGCTCTAACTAACGCCTTTCCGGCAATAATATTTGACGGTGCTCAATTTTTCAGAGACACCCTTTTGATTGCATCGAAAAAAGAGAGGTTTAAATACCTAAGGGATGAAAGAAATGTTGCAAATATAACATCACTTGTATCAACGCTTATAATTTTTCTTATTCTACTGACTCTAATTCTACCAAGGATAGTTTAGGAAAAACCTTAATAATTCAATAAAAATTTCCCCTGGATCATAGATGCCGTTTGCTGAATCGATAGAAAGAAGACTGAATAAGAAAATCTGCATGAAATGCGATGCAAGAAACCCTGTTAAGGCTACAAAATGCAGAAGATGTGGATATACAGGGCTTAGGATGAAAGCTAAGGAAAGAAGGGGCGGGCAGTAAAATTTGGATTCCAATCCACTTAAGGCAGCTATTCTTAGGATGGAAGGGACGAATAATGAGATGGAGGCTTTTCGCTCCTTCCAGGAAGTTGGTTTTAAGCCAGATTACGTACACATAAGGGAAATAGAATTAAATAGGAAAGATATTGAAAATTATGATGCCATTTTTCTCCCAGGAGGTTTTTCTGCAGGAGATTATGTGAGAGCAGGCATAATATTTGCTTCCAGATTAATGAAAGCAGCAGGAAAAAAAATACAAAAGATGGAAGAGGATGGAAAACCAATCATTGGTACATGTAATGGGTTTCAGGTTCTTGTGGAATCTGGAATGCTGAGTGTTAAAAATGGCTCTAAAGATATGGCCCTGTCTGTGAACAAAAGTGGAAATTTTGAATGCCGCCATATTTTTATCAAATATATGGGTGGGAACAAGATTTTTGATACTTTGTTTAAGAAAAATGAGGTTTTTGAGGTTCCGGTTGCTCATAAGGAAGGAAATTTAATAATATCAGAAAATGTGGATAAACAAAGCAGTATAATGGATAGTGGAAGGGCAATTTTCAGATATACTGATCAGTATGGGGAATTTAAAGATTATCCATGGAATCCAAACGGATCTTATGGATCAATAGCAGGAATTTCTTCGGAAAAAGGGAATGTTTTAGGATTGATGCCTCATCCTGAGAGAATTTTTTATGAATATCAGATGTCGACCTACGGCAAACTTAAGAAAATGGAGCCGATGGGTAAAAAATTTTTTAAATCCATATATTTGTATGCTTCCATTATTTGATTAAACTTCAGGATGATTTTCAATGATCTTTTCAATTAATTTTTTTGAATTTATACGGAAATCTTCAAGTGTACTGTCATTAACTATCATGTAATCCGCAAGAGATATTGCATTTCCCATACCCCATCCGAGTTCCCTGTTATCCCTAGACTCCAGTTCACTTTGATTTTTTATATCATCCTCTCGATTTCTCTTAAGTATTCTTCTTAGACGCTCTTCTCTTTCCGCGTATATGGCAACTAGAACTACGTTGTTCCCAAGACTTTTAAAATAGTTAAGTTCTTCAAGATTTCTCAAACCATCTATAATAATTCTCTTTTTTTCCTTAAGATTCTCAGAGAGCCGCCTTGCCCATATATCCATCCCAAATTTAACTCTCTCCTGATTAGCAAATTTTCCAATTTCAGAATCTATAAATGAAATTCCATTCATTGAGGCGTATTTTCTTACTGTCTCACCCATGTGATAATCAATGAAACCCATGGATCTTGCCACCTTAATAAATTCATCTTTTCCTGCACCGGGCATTCCTGTAACAATTATCATCAGGGAAAAGTGATTTCACCTTGCTTAAAATATTTTGCTAATAATCAGGTATTTTTATTATTCAATGGTCGTTATTTAGAATTCACAATAACCAATAAGTTTCGATCTTTTAAATAATACCAATTTTTCAAAATTTTTAATAAAATCAAAAATTTATAAAAATAACGTACCATGACATTAAAAAACATTTTGATCTTGAAAAAAAATAATTTAATAAAATTACTATAATGAAATTAAAATATTACGACAATTATTCTTTTGAAAACTATTTTAATTAAGATGCAATACCTTTCTCGATGAACAAAACAGATATTAACATAACTGTTGGAGGTCCTCAAGGTGGAGGTATAGATACATCATCAAACATCATAAGCAGGGCCTTTGCTGAAACAGGATATAACGTTTTTGGGGTTAGAGAGTATCATTCTAACATCAAAGGAAGGCACAGCTACACACATGTAAGAATTAAGGAAGAGAGACCAAGATCCCTGAAATATCCGGTGGATTTTCTAGTTGCCCTTGATCCAGACACCATTTTTGAACATCTGGAGGATGTGGGAGATAACACCAAAATCATTTACGATACTGATTTTGAAAAGGTTGACCTTATCCAATCCAGAATGATAATGAGAGACACATCCAAAAAAATAAGGGAGATGCTTGAGGAGGAGAAGTTCAAGACTAACATATCTGGTGCTCTGGAATGGATGAAGAAAAGAGGTGCAAAGCCAATAGGTATTCCATTTACAAAGGTTGTTCAGTCTGCAATATCTGAAGGAGTCCCTTCAAGATATTTTAACACATTTGGAGCTGCCATAACATTGGCAATTGCAGGTGTAGAAAAGACTTATCTGGAAAGCAGTATAAAACAAATATTTTCAGGTAAAACTGCTATAATAGAAGAAAATTTAAAAGTTATCAGTGCTGCATATGACTATTGTGAGACAAACAACCTGATTGGGAATAAACTACCATACAGGAAGCATGAGAAAAAGTTTATCCTGACTGGAAACGATGGTGCAGCAATTGGGAAGATAATGGGTGGTTTGAGATTCCAGACCTACTATCCCATTACACCAGCAAGTGATGAAAGTACAATTATGGAAGAACACAGCCATCTTAAGTGGATGGAAAATGAAAAGGAAAGATTAAAGGATGCAGGAGTAGTGGTTGTACAGACAGAAGATGAACTTGCCGCAGTTACAATGGCATCTGGAGCAGCACTTACAGGAGTTAGGGCAGCTACAGCAACGAGTGGCCCTGGTTTTTCACTAATGGCAGAAGCCATATCATTTGCTGGTACAGATGAGGTGCCACTAGTTATAACTATGTATCAGAGAGGCGGTCCTAGTACAGGATTGCCAACGAGAAATGGACAATCTGATCTTTTCTTTGCTTTAAATACAGGTCATGGGGAGTTTCCCAGGTTGGTAATATCATCAGGTGATGTGGAAGAATGCATATATGATTCCATGAAAGCTCTCAATTATGCTCAGAGATATCAGATGCCAGTAATACATCTTATTGATAAGAATCTGGCAAATTCAACCGATTTCATAACTGAAATTGACACGAAAAGGGTTAAGATTGAGAGACCTGATATGTCTCCCCATGGTGATTCTTTCAGAAGATACAATCTGAATACTGATAACGGAGTATCAAACTTTGGAGTCTTCGGTAAGGATATATTCTGGATGACTGGGGATGAACACGATGAACTTGGTCATGTAACTGAGGATTCAGAGATAAGGGACAGAATGATGGAGAAAAGATTCAGAAAACTTAAGACTGTGGAACAGGAGGTCCCAATGGAAGACAGAGCTATACTTTATGGTGATAAAAATGCAGATATTACATTTATCACTTGGGGTAGCCAAAAAGGACCTGTGCTTGATGTGATTGATCTTTTGAAGGAAGAAGGAATTAATGCAAATCTTCTCTATTTAAAGATGTTTAGCCCGTTCCCAACTGAATTTGTGAACAATATTCTTTCAGGAGCCAGATTGATAATTGATGTGGAAAGCAATTTCTTGGGACAGGCTGCTGAGATTGTTACATCAAAAACAGGAATAAAGATTGAAAACAGGATTTTAAAATATAATGGAAGACATATGACGGAGGACGAAATTTTGAGAGCCTCTAGGGATATTATAAACAAGAATGTGAAAAATGAGGTGGTGTTGAGACATGGTGCATAATTTTAAAACGGATCTGACTATTGACTGGTGCCCTGGATGCGGGGATTTTGGTATACTGAATTCAATTGTTCAGGCTCTTACCGAAATGAATTTTGATCCTCATCAGGTGGTGATGGTTTCAGGAATAGGATGCTCAGGAAAAACTCCACATTATATAAATGTGGCTGGAGTTCACACACTGCATGGGAGGTCTGTTCCATATGCAGTCGGAGTGAAATTGGCGAACCCAAAACTAAATGTCTTAGTGACTGGAGGAGATGGGGATCTAATGGGTATAGGTGCTGGACATCTGGTTGCTGAAGGAAGGAGAAATAGTGGTGTTAAGATAATTATGTTTGACAATGAGGTTTATGGACTTACAAAGGGACAGGCAGCTCCAACAATGCCTCTAGGTGAGAAGACCAAGAGTCTGTCAAAACCAAATATCTTCACAAGGTTAAATCCAATAAGTCTAGCCCTTTCTTCTGGTTATTCTTTTGTTGCAAGGGGTTTCTCTTTTGATATGAAACAGCTTAAGGAAATAATCAAAAAGGCAATAAATCACCCTGGTTCGGCATTCATAGATGTATTGCAGCCCTGTCCTACATATAATAATGTGAACACAATGGAATGGTTCAAAGAGAGAGTTTACAAAATAGAGGATAAGGATAAATCATGGAATCCAATAATTGACAAAAACAATCAGCAGGAAGAAGGAATTGTATTTGCAAGGGCCATGGAAAAGTCCCTGGAATTTGGAGACTCGATACCAACAGGAATATTTTACGAGAACAGGTTAATAGAGCCATTCACCAAAAGAATAGAGAGAAATGTTCCAAATTACATGGAAATAACCCCTGCAGAGCAGGAGATAGTTGGAAAGGATGGTTACACTGTTCTTGATCCGGAAAAAACATTTGAGGATAAAATCATAGGATGAATAATTTCATCCAATTATTGTACCTCTAAAATCCTTTTCATTGATTGCATTTTCAATATTAGAAAAATCCTTTCCACCAATTATAACAATTTTTATATTTGATCTCTTGGCAATAAGAATTGATACTGAATCCATAAATTGATTGCTACCAGCCCCCGTGTAGGAACTTAATGATAAGTTAAATGCTTCATCATATTTTAAGGTCTTCAAGAATCTTGCGTTTTTATTTTGTTTAGGATCTGAATCGTAAACACCATCAACCGATGTGAGATTGTAAACCTTTTTTATGCCAAGAGATTCTGCAAGCAACATGCTTACTGTATCGGTGGTGTGTCCTGGTACTGTTCCACCCATAACTACTTTTCCCTGCGAATTTATCATGTCAATGGCATCATTTATGCTCTCTGGAATATGAGTCTGATCCACGTCTATAACATATGAAACCAGTCTTGCATTCATTCTCGTTGCCTGAATGCCTATCTCGTCAAGAAAAAAGTTGTTATCAGTAAATTGCTTCATGCTTTGTATGTAATTTCTTGCTGTTTTACCTCCTCCAACGACAACTCCAAGACACTGATTACCGAACTTATTCCAGAAATCCCTGAATGAATTCAAAAACTTCAGATCGGGAAGGTCTGGTATCACAAGAGACCCTCCAAGAGAAATGACAAATTTTTCCATTGAAAAATTGATAGAGTTATATAGTATTTATAAATTTTGAGTTTATGGGAAATGATGAAACCCAGCTCAGAAAATATGAATTTAAAAAAGCTCTAGAGGAGCTGGAAAATCTTAGGGGAAGAGGTACCGAACTTATCAGCCTCTACATACCCCCTGATAAGATGATATATGACGTGGTACAGTATCTAAGGGAAGAATATTCCACATCAGCAAATATAAAATCAAAATCAACAAGAAAAAATGTTCTATCTGCCATTGAATCCATAATGTCCAAACTTAAGTATTATAAGAGTCCTCCAGAAACAGGACTGGTATTTTTTGTGGGACATATACAGAAGCGAGGGGATCAGACTGAGATGTACAGTCAAATTATAGAACCCCCAGAACCAATACAGACATTTATATATAAATGTGATTCTCAGTTCTTCCTTGACCCTTTGAAAATTCAATTGAAACCGAAGGAGGTTTATGGTCTTATTGTAATAGACAGAAAAGAGGCCACAATAGGATATCTAAATGGTACTAACATAGTGGTGGTGACAAACGAACAATCACTTGTTCCAAGCAAACATCACCAGGGAGGACAGTCATCACGAAGGTATGAAAGACTCATAGAAATTGCAGCAAATGAATATTTCAAAAAAATAGGAGATATAGTAAATAATACCTTTATGCCAAATATTAAGGAGATAAAGGGTATTTTTATTGGAGGTCCCGGTGCTACTAAAAATTTCTTTTTTGAAAATGATTACATGTTCAACGAAATAAAGAAGAAAGTTGTTGACCTTTTTGACGTTGGCTACACTGATGAATCAGGGCTGAGAGAACTTGTTGAAAAGGCATCTGAATCTATAAAGGATCTGGAGATAGCTAGGGAAAAGGATCTGATCAACAGATTTATGAAAGAAATAAGAAAGGGTCCTGAAGGGCTGGCAGTTTATGGTGAAAATGAGATTATTGATGCGCTGAACCGAAAGGCATTGGATCTTCTTCTCATATCGGAAAGTCTGCGAAGGACAAAATATTATTATAAATGTCCACAATGTTCACATGAAGAAGTGTTCAGCAGCAGACCTGAAGATAATACATGCCCTGTTTGCGGTTCTTCAATGGAAATGGATCATGAAGAGGATCTTGTAAAGACACTTTATAAAATGGCTGAAGACTCTGGAGCAACAGTTGAAATAATCGGTGAAGGAAGTGAAGAAGGGGAGGTTCTTAAAAAAGCTTTTAATGGACTGGCAGGTATATTAAGATATTCTCTCCAGAAGCAGCAAATTTAAGAAAAAATTTTTTATTTTTATTGCTCTTTCACCATTATCTGGTTAGGTCCAACGGTAATCTGGCTTACAGGTATTCTTATGTTGTTGTTTGTATCAAACTTGAATTCAGTCTTCACATTCTCTCTTGGCTCAACAATAAGGTATAGGATTCTTCCAGTAACTGGATTGAATCTAAGATCAAGTACCCTTCCAAGGTTTCTTCCACCCATTGTTGAGACCTGAGCATCCTTTATGTTGTTATAGAGCGTTAGCACCTCTTTTTTCTCCATATTTATCCCTCAGTTGTAAAGTCCTGTTTCCTCCAGTGACCTTCTTTTCTCTTTGCTGCTTTTTCCAAGGTTCTTGGAAAGATTTTCATAAAACTTTACCACCTCATCATCAACTGACGGCTTTATAACTTTTGTGGCATTTATGAAATCTTCATGAGTCACACCAGAAACTGAAGGATCTCTCCTGTAACTTATCATTCCAGCCTCTCTGCATAGATTTTCAAGGTCTGCACCAACATATCCCTCCGTAATCTCTGCTATTTTTCTCAGATCCACTGTGCTATCAAGAGGCATGTTCTTTGTGTGTACTTTTAGAATCTGATACCTTGCCTCAAGGTCAGGTGGAGGGATGTAAATCATTTTATCAAACCTTCCTGCTCTTATTAGTGCATTATCTAGGATGTCAGGTCTGTTTGTGGCACCAATAACCACAACACCCTGAAGAACTTCAACACCATCCATAGAAGTGAGAAGCTGATTTACAATTCTCTCTGTTACACCTGAATCACCGTATGATCCCCTTTTTGGTGCGATTGAATCTATTTCATCGAAAAATACAATGGATGGTGCAACCTGCTTTGCCTTCTTGAAGATTTCCCTCACAGCCTTCTCACTTTCTCCGACCCACTTGCTTAAAACTTCAGGGCCTTTTACAGATATGAAATTTGCATTGCTTTCATTTGCAACAGCCTTAGCAAGCAAAGTCTTACCAACACCCGGAGGTCCGTAAAGAAGAAATCCTTTTGGTGCTCTGATTCCAAGTTTTTTGAATACATCTGGGTTAAGTAAGGGCATTTCAACACTTTCCCTCAGTTCCCTCTTAACTTCCTCCATCCCACCTATATCAGACCAATGAACGTCAGGAATTTCTGCCATGACTTCCCTTAGACTACTGGGCTCTATACTTTTAAGAGCTTCCCTGAAGTCATCCTCTGTGACCGCCATCTTTTCCAGTATTTCCGTAGGAATTGGTTTGTCAAGATCAATTTCTGGAAGATATCTTCTGAGGGCATTCATTGCTGATTCTCTTGAGAGTGCTGCCAGATCTGCCCCCACAAATCCATACGTCATATCTGCAATTTCATCAAGGAACTTTGACTTCTGATCCTCATCCATATTCAATGGCATTGCCCTTGTATGAATCATCAGAATCTCCTTTCTCCCGTTTTTATCTGGAACCCCTATATTTATTTCTCTGTCGAATCTTCCTGGTCTCCTGAGGGCCGGGTCCACCGCATCTATTCTGTTTGTAGCTCCAATTACTATGACGTGGCCTCTCTCCTTAAGACCATCCATCAATGTAAGCAGCTGAGCCACCACTCTCCTTTCAACCTCTCCTTGAACATCCTCTCTTTTTGGAGCTATAGAATCGATTTCATCAATGAATATAATTGAGGGTTCTTTCTCCTCTGCATTTGTGAATATCTCCCTCAACTTCTGCTCACTCTGTCCGTAATATTTACTCATGATTTCTGGTCCATTTATGGAGTAGAAATTTGCCCCTGATTCGTTTGCAACCGCTCTTGCTATGAGTGTTTTTCCTGTACCAGGAGGTCCATATAGAAGGACGCCTTTCGGTGGTCTAATTCCTAACCTTTCAAATAGCTCTGGATGCTTTAGTGGGAGTTCTATGATCTCCCTCACCTTACTCAACTGATTTGAAAGTCCTCCAATATCCTCATAACTTATTTTCGAAACGTCTTCAAGAACATCAGAAGCTGGCTCTTCCCTTATCTCTATTTTCGTAGTTTCTCCTATCTCAACAGGTACTCTTGATGGTATGGTCTTAACAACTTTGAATAAAAGACCGGAATGGCCAGCTAGTGTAAGCCCAGGCACACTAATATTATCCTGTTCAATAATAGGCCTTCTTGAAAGAGCCCTTTGAACAAAATCATCTATACCCTCTCCAAACTTCAACCTCTGCTCCTTTCTTATTATGGGTGCAAGCACAACTGATCTGGCGATTTCAGTTCTTACTTTTTTTACCTTAACTTTGTCACCTATTGATGCCCCACAATTGTTCCTCATTACGCTGTCAATTCTAACTATTCCCTTTCCTTCATCCTCATTTCTTGCTCTAAAGACCCTCCCCACAGTCTTTTTGCTTTTTTCAATTTCCACCACATCGCCTATATCAACATTTAATTGAGCTCGTGCATCTGAGTCAAGTCTCACCCTTGACATTCCTGGATCAGTAGGATTGGATTCTGCAACTCTAAGAAAAATGCCTTCCCCTTCAACGTAAGACATATTTGGTAAATTTTTTTTAACTATTTAATGGTAATTAAAAAAAGGTAGATTGTATTTATTATGGGATTTTAACAATAATAAAATAGAAATAAGCAAAACCATCTGTTCCTGTTAGCAATAATATCTTGTCCACAAATGAAGTGGCTGAAGGATTCGATTGATTATAATATGGTAACATGTTGAAAGTTGAACTATTTACATACAATTTCAGAGATATCTGAGTGCCATTTTTAAACCCTGTAATTTTTTCAAAGTTGTAAACGCTGTTGAACTGGGTTATATTATAATTCATTCCATTAACGGTATAGTTTGCAAAATTGAAAGCATAGACAGTGGAACTTGAACTATAAAGTGTGAAGTTAATATTAATTGTTTGAGTGCTGCTCTCTATTTCCTTCACTATAACATAATTGTATGTACCGTTGACATTAACCTTTTCAACAGTTGACCCTGTGATATTTATTGAATTTTCATTTATATATGCATAACCCTGACTTGTTCCAAGAGAAACATTACTCTTTAAAATTGTTGCACCAGCCATCAGTGCAAAAATAATCAAGAGAACAACTGAAAGTGTGGCAGTTGTTTTTTTTCCAATCATAAAAGAACATTACTTGAGACTATTTAATATTTAATGTATAAATTGATTATTACTTAACTATTTATATTCAAAAGTGATAAACTGCTGGTGATTTATTGGTTCAATATAAATGGGTGGCTCTTTCAAATACAACCCTGGGAGTTTTAATGGCTTCAATAAATGGAACCATTATCCTAATATCATTACCCCCTATATTCAAAGGTATAGGTATTGATCCATTTTTGGGTTCTTCATTCCAATACCTTTTGTGGATCTTGATGGGTTACATGATAGTTACAGCTGTCATGCTTGTAACAGTTGGAAGACTCTCAGATATTTTTGGGAGGGTTAGATTATTCAACCTTGGATTTCTTGTTTTTACAATAGGATCAATTCTACTCTTTCTAACACCGGGAAAGGGGGACCAGGGTGCTCTTGAATTGATCATTTTCAGGATGATACAAGCTGTTGGTGCCTCATTTCTCTTTGCAAATTCAGCTGCAATAATAACAGACAGTTTTCCACCAACTGAAAGGGGGAAAGCAATGGGTATAAATCAGATAGCAGCTCTTGCGGGATCATTGATTGGACTTATACTTGGAGGTATCCTTTCAGTAATAAACTGGAGATATGTGTTCCTTGTGAGCGTTCCTGTTGGAATTCTTGGAACAGTCTGGTCATATGCAAAGCTTAAGGATAAATCTCAGAGAATTGCAAACCAAAAATTGGACATTCCCGGAAATATTTCATTCGCAGGCGGTCTCACACTTATTCTGCTAGGTGTTACATACGGATTGATGCCTTACGGTAGCTCATCAATGGGATGGGGTAACCCGCTGGTGATCATATCAATGATTGTGGGTGTTGCTCTCCTGATACTTTTTGTGTTCATAGAAAGGGTTGTTGAACAGCCAATGTTCAATCTTGGACTGTTCAGGAACAGGGCATTTACAACAGGTAGCTTTGCTTCCATGCTTCAGTCAATGGGAATGGGAGGAATGATGTTCATGATAATAATTCTTCTTCAGGGAATATGGCTCCCCATCCATGGATACAGCTTCAGCAGTGTTCCCTTCTGGGCAGGTATATACACAATACCAATGATGCTGGGTTTTGTGGTCTTTGGCCCCATAAGTGGAGCCCTTTCGGATAAGATGGGTGCAAAACTTCTATCTACACTTGGTCTGGTAATAAGTGCATTTGCCTTCTTACTTCTTTCAACGCTTTCATATGATTTTGCATACGTACCATTTGCTTTGATGTTGTTTATGATGGGCTCAGGCATGGGTCTGTTCGCAGCTCCAAATATTGCAGCAGTTATGAACTCTGTGGCCCCACACATGAGAGGTGTTGCATCCGGTATGAGGTCAACATTGCAGAATACAGGGCAGACTGCAAGTATGGGAATATTCTTCACCATAGTTATTGTATATCTTTCAGGACTTCTTCCAGGATCATTCACACCTGCTCTTGCGAAATCAGGGGCTCCTGTTCTGATACCCATATTTGATAAAATTCCCCCAACTTCAGCCCTTTTTGCTGCTTTTCTTGGAGAAAACCCAGTTGGAGTTATAGTTAGTGCACTAGGGCCCATTTCAACAATAATTCCCCCAGCCGTGCTTTCCACACTTGAGAGTAACACATGGTTTCCACTTGCAATTTCAGGGTCTTTCATGCAATCATTGAGAATGACGTTCTACGCAGGCTTCTTCATATTCATTATTGCAGCCATTCTTTCTGCACTAAGAGGTAAAAGAGTGATTTATGATGAAAAGACTTTCCAGAGTGAAGAGCAATCAAAGACAAAGATAGAACAATCGAAAATAACTGAACTAAATGCAAAAATAGAAAATTAATTTTTTTTAAACTATTTCCATTTTGAATTTTTCAAGTAGATTCATATTAAAAGCTTTTTCGAAATAAAGATTTAGGGCATCTTTCCCTCTTTGTCCGAAATCTATGGAAAGTTCATTTACATACATTTTTATGAATTTTGTCTCAAGTTCAAGGTCCTTGTATCTGGCATATTTCATTGCGTATCTTGCTGCTTCCTCTGTATGTTCAAGGGCATATTTAATTGACTTTTCAAAATCTTTTATGTACATATCTTTGACTTCCTGTGGAAGGCTTTTTCTTATTGCATTAAAACCCAAGGGTATTGGCAGGTCACCAGCATATTCCTTCCATTTTTCATATATGTCTGCAACTTTCATTAAACCCTTCTGTTGATAAGTTAACTGCTCATCATGTATAATAATTCCAGCATCTATTTCTCCCCTGATTATTGCCTGGGGAATCATATCAAATCTCATGGGCATCATTGTTGCATCTTTTTCAACAAACATTCTGAAAAGGAGATGAGATGATGTTCCGGGTCCTGGTGTTCCCACCTTTGCTTTCTTAAAATCAACCACACTTCTTGCAACCACTATTGGACCGTAATTTATGCCAAAGCTTGCCCCTGAATGAGTCAACTGATATATTCTAAATACCCTTGCATACTCATTTGCTGAGATTGCTGTCACATCGTAAAGCTCTTCCTCAGCATTTTTATTCAATGTCTCAATATCTTTAATTATCTGTTCATATTCCATCGATGTTTCAATTTTTCCTGTTACCATCGCGTAAAACATAAATGCATCATCCGGATCCGGTGTGTGAGCAACTGTTAATTTCATAGTTCTGGATAAATTAATTCAATAAAAAGAATTGTACTAATTATAATGATTTTTCGATTGTGCAAAACATCATGCCAAAATATTTTTCCATATAGTAATAAACTTTTTTGCTTACGTAATTATTTCCTTCCATCAACCCGGAAAGTATTACCATATTCCAGTAACTGTCAGGTTTGGCCTTCTCGATTATTTCATCCTTTACCTCCCTTATTTTATAAACCTTATTTTTTTCAAAAAATTCCTGTATCATATTGTCATATTCATCGGCTTCAGGTGAGTAACCATAAGGGCCGGTTTTACTGTGTGTATGTGCCTGATCTGCACTGAATATGACAGTCACTTTTTTTCCATAGTTCTCGGCAACATTGTGTAAAATTTGTCCAAATCTTATAAGGAGGTTTCTGTCGCTGATTCTAGGTTGCCCAATTATTACAACGCTTCTTCCCTTAAAAAAATACAAGGGTATTGCAGAGCCAAAATCCTCTGGAAAATCAGATAATTCACCTGATGATGTCACAAAATCTATGAGAACACCTTCCCTGAAATTTTCAGATAGTTTTTCTGCAAGTTTTCTTTCAACTTTTCTACTTTCCTTAAGGATAAAATTATCCATCTCGTAGTAACATGAAACGTTTTCTGTATGTACTATTCCTATTCCATTGCTCAATCTTACGGAATGTGGTGATATTATTAGAATTACCTCACTTCTGTCGTTTTTTGTTTTTTCCCTTATACTTGAAAACATTATCTCTGATTCATTATTTGGTCTTGTAAGTATTTCGTCTCCATGAGGTATAACAAAAATATTTTCAATTGTCATTATCTGAATATATAAATTAAGTATAAATAGAAAGTCTATGTTGATAAAAAGTTATTGAATATGTTTCTTTTTTTAATCAACGCTTTGATCCTTCAAACTTATCTCAGCTCTAGCAGCTGCAAGTCTTGCTATTGGTATTCTGAATGGACTTGCAGATACGTAATCCAGATTTATTTTTCTGCAAAAATAAATTGTTTCAGGATCTCCCCCCTGTTCACCACATATGCCTATTTCAAGGTCCTTTCTTGTAGATTTTCCCTTTTTTACTGCCATTTCCATTAGCTGTCCCACTCCTTGAGTATCAAGTGTCCTGAATGGATCGTTTGGAATTATTTTTTCATCCAGATATCTTGGAATGAATTTTCCCTCAGCGTCATCCCTGCTATAACCAAAAGTCATCTGTGTAAGATCATTTGTTCCAAAAGAGAAGAATTCAGCATGTTTTGCAATTTTATCAGCTGTAACACAAGCTCTTGGTATTTCAATCATAGTCCCAATTTTGTATTCAATAAAATCGTTTCCAAGCTCCTGTTTTATACTGTTTTCTATGTTTGTTCTCAAATTCTCCATCTCTTTTTCTGTTCCAATCAATGGAACCATTATCTCTGGAAGGATTTTCTTACCCTCCTTTTTGATTGACATGGCAGCCCTCATTATTGCCCTGGCCTGCATGTTGTATATTTCAGGATATACTATACCAAGTCTGCAACCTCTGAAGCCAAGCATTGGATTGAACTCTCTCAAGGATTTTACAACATTCAGAAGGTCTTCCTTCTCCCTTATGGAATTTAAGATTTTTTCAAGCTCTTCAGTATCATTGGCCTTTGTTAACCTAAATTTAAGTGAGAATATCTCTTCCATTATCTCCTCAGTGTCGGGAAGAAATTCGTGCAATGGAGGATCAAGCAACCTGATTATTACAGGAAAGCCATCCATAGTCCTGAAAAATTCTTCGAAATCATGTACCTGCATAGGCATCAAACGGGAAAGTTGCGCCTCCCTTTCCTCCCTTGTCCTGCTCATTATCATTGCCCTCATTATACCAATTCTTTCATTTCCCAAAAACATCCTTTCAGTTCTGGCCAGTCCAATGCCTTCTGCACCATTTTTCCTTGCAAGTTGAGCCTCCTCAGGTGTATTTGCGTTTGCCCTTATTCCAAGTTTTCTTATTTTATCTGCCATAGAGAGCAGTTCATCTGTGAAAACGTCATTTTTTATAACCTCAAGTTCGCATTTTCCAAGAATAAAATTACCTGAGGTGCCATCAACCGTTATCACCTCCCCCTCTCTCACTGTGGTTCCGTTTATTGAAAAAAACTTTTCTTTTAAATTTACTGTCATTTTTTCTGCCCCAACCACAGCAGGTTTACCCATTGCCCTCGCCACTACTGCTGCATGAGATGTCATTCCACCCTTCTGTGTTAAAAATCCTTCGGATACTGCCATACCTCTCACATCATCAGCAGTTGTTTCTTGTCTTACAAGAATTATTTTTTTACCTGATTTATGAGCTTCTATTGCATCTTCCGAAGAAAAGTATACTGATCCTGAAGCGGCTCCAGGAGAGGCAGCCAAACCCTTCCCCAGTATGTTCTCCTTACCATTGTATTTTACCTGTGGGTGGAACAGTATATCAAGTGTCTCTGGAGTGATCCTCATTACTGCCTCTTCCAAGGAAATCAGATTTTCCCTGTACATCTCAACAGCAATTCTCACTGCTGCCCTGGCACTTCTCTTTCCAGACCTTGTCTGAAGCAGATAAAATTTTCCATTTTCAACTGTGAATTCTATATCTTGCATATCTCTGTAATGCCTCTCCAATATGTCACAAGATTTTAAGAAATCCCTGTAAGCTACCGGCATTAGTACCTCCATCTCCCGTACATCCCTTGGTGTTCTGATTCCAGCAACAACATCCTCACCCTGTGCATTTTGTAGGAATTCTCCAACTATCCTTTTTTCGCCAGTGTTAGGGTCTCTTGTGAATGCAACACCTGTTGCACTGTTCTCCCCCATGTTTCCAAATACCATCTCGACTATATTCACTGCAGTACCAAGATCATCCGGGATTCTGTTAAGTTCTCTGTAAACTTTAGCCCTTTCAGAGTTCCAGGAATGGAACACTGCCTCAATTGCCATCTCAAGCTGTTTCCATGGATCCTGTGGAAAAATTTTATCATGTTTAGAATAAATCTTATCATAGATTTTTATGAGTTCTTTTAAATTCTCAACGCTGAGTTCGTAATCATATAAAATGCCAAGTTTTTCTTTTAATCCATCAAGTGCCTCCATAAATTCGGAATGTGGTATGGACAAAACTATTTCACCAAACATTTGCTTTAGACGCCTGTATGAATCCATTGCGAATCTTTCGTTTTTGAATTTTTTCGATAAACCGGAAACACTATGATCGTTTAAACCCACATTCAGTACTGTATCCATCATACCAGGCATGCTTATTTTAGCACCTGATCTTACTGATACCAGAAGAGGATTATCAGGATCTCCGAATTTTTTTCCAGATTGTTTTTCAATCTTTTCAAAACCATTTTTAACCTGATCCATCAAACCATCTGGAAACTTTCCTATTCTTTGAAATTCTCTGCATGCCTCAGTTGTAATGGTAAAACCTGCGGGCACATTCAGGTGAAGGGATGTCATCTCTGCGAGGCCAGCACCTTTCCCCCCAAGCAGGTCAACCATTTCTTTAGAACCTTCAGAAAACAGGTATACATATTTTTTATCCGAACCCATGTTTGCTTATCTTTTTTGTATAAATATTTTTTCTATAATTTTTTGTTAAAATCTATAATATTATATTGAAAAAATTTTATAAAATATTTTTTTGATCAAATCTAAAAAATTTTTTATCTTCAGAACAGATAGGCATATATATGAGAAGAGATTACATTGAAACCTCCTTTGGAAGAATTTCGTATTTATATAAAAATGGTAAAAAGGTAATTTTACTGCTTCATGGATTGGGTGGAATGGGAAATAATTTTTTAAAACTTAGCTCATGCTCAGGTGACGAGTTTGGTTTTATATTACCAGATTTACTTGGACATGGAAGATCTCAGAAGATGCATAAACTTTCAGTGGATATTCAGGCAAAATCCATCTTTGAAATGATTGAAAAATTAGGACTTGAAAATTTCATAATTGGAGGTCACTCCTATGGTGGGTGGGTTTCCCTTTATATGGAAAGCAGGATGGATACAAAATCAGAAAAAATTATATTGATAGATAGTGCTGGGGTTTCTCCAGGGGTTGGTGAAACCGGAAAAGGCGACTTTATGCTTGAAAGGGTAATGAATATGAACCCAAAAAATGATCCAGAAATAATAAGAGAAATAATCTTGGAGAATTCCAATGAAATATACAAAATAAAGGATGAGGATTTGTCAAAAATAAATAAAAAAACCCTTATAATTTGGGGGGAAAGGGACAAACTGATACCGCCTATTTACGGGAAAATTATGGCGGAAAAAATTAAACAGTCTAAATTCGTTATTATTAAAGATGCGGGACACACACCATTACAGGATAATTTAGAGTATGTTTGCCATTCCATATCTGATTTCCTTAACTGGAAATGAATAAATTCCCGGATCTTCTTCCCTTCTCATATCCCTTCTTTTCCTTATCTTTTCAGGATCCACAACAACGCTGAACTTTTCCATGTTTTCACATAAAAACTTTGATATTCTTACACCCGGATCATCTTCATATGGAATGCATGCAATTGAATCGCCGTCAAATAATGGATTTAGTGAATTAACAGATATAATAGGTATCCTGTTTTCAAGGGATCTTCCAGATATGTATGTGTGCCATTCATCATGAAATCCCTTAATTATGAGGGATGGATTCAATATCATATCACTTTTATTTCTGCTTGACACAGCTGCAAAAAATGGGAAATCTATATCGTAGCAAACTGCAACAGAAAAAGAATAATTGGGGTTTTTGAATATTTTAACTGCATTTCCTCCAGTGATTTGCCCTTTTTCACTTCCATATGGAACTATTTTATCCTGAAAACCTATAACATGACCATCATTGTATACATATGACCTGTTATATATCCTTGCCATTCTTCTTATCAATATGGATCCAAAAATAACCGTCCTTCCTTTGGAAAACTCCTCAAAAATTTTTTTGATATCTATTGGGATTTCTTCAAAAACACCGTTAATGAATCTCTCAGGAAACATTATTATGTCAGATTTTTCATCTATGTTTCTTAAAAAAGTTGAAACCTCATCAAGTTTCAAGATATTGGTCTGAAAACCGGTTATTTTAATTTTCATATTGAACCCTTCTCCAACAATGAAAATATTTTAAAAGCGAGTTTTCTCTTATCCAGATTTCCTGAAAATAATTTATTTCCCATGGAGTATATTTCATAATATGTTCCGTTTTCTCCGAATGGATTGTTTGAAAGCATATTTCTAACAACGATTCCTGAAGTAACTTTATCAGTGCCATCTGAAAGTTTCCATTCCACTAACTTACACTTTATATTTTTCTCTGCTATTACTGATTTTAAAAGATCTCTCAACTTTTCCCTTGGCTCTGCCTTCAAATTCAGGGCCTCATTACTCTTAATTTTCCCCTTTTTCTTCTCTATCTTAAAATCAGATAAAGCTGCTGGAAGAAAAATGTAATCAGGGGTATTCTCAATTTCCCTCAATGCATTGGTATAAAATTCATCAATTTTCAATGCAGGTATAAATTTTATGCTTTTTGGTATCTGAACTTCCGCATTTCCAATCAGGGTTACTTCATATCCTCTCATATAAGCCTCATGTGCAATATTTAACCCTGTTATTCCTGAGCTTTTATTTGTTATGGTTCTTACATCATCAATATCGTTTTCGGATTTTCCTGAAATTATAAGTACTTTTTTTCCGTTTGGTTTTCCCCTTGAAATTCCCCAGACTATATCCTCAGGAAAGGGAATTTTGGCCTTTCCTTCTTCAATTCTTGGTTCAATTATGTTAACACCCATAGTCTCAAGTTTTTTGATGTTGCTTTCCAGTATGGGATTTTTGTACATCTCCATATGCATTGTTGGAGCGATGAAAATTTTTACTCCTGAACCAATAGCATTTGCAAAAAAAGTTTCACCAACACCATCAGCTACTCCACTGGCCATCTTTCCTATCTGGTTATATGTGGCGGGACACATAAGCAAAATGTGATCATAATCACAGTCCTTAATGAGACTTATATGTTCCATCCTACCCGTAAGATTAGTTATAACCTTCTCCTCAGTTGCCCATTCAATGGCCTGTTCTCCAATAATTTTTCCTGCTGCCTCAGATAGTATTGCCGTAACTCTTGCCCCGTTTTTCTTCAATTCTCGTATAATATCTGGCACTCTGTAACTGGAAATACTTCCTCCTATTGAAATAATTACGTGCTTGTTAGAAAGTGGTTTAATGCTATCATTTTCCATATACATTACCTGTAGACATTCCATATTCCGGATGCGCTTATACACTTTTTATTTTCGGAGTCCTTGATAACTATTTCAACAAAAAACAGTTTTCCTCCTTTTTTCTTAACCCAGGACTCCACAATAAAATGAACACATTTAACTGTATCCATAAATTTTGTATCCAGGCTGACTGTAACTGCATTTAAAATTTCTTCATTAGAAAAAACTGACAATGCACCGCATAGATCCATAAAATAGCAGGCTAATCCACCATTTAAAATGTTTCCAACCCTCAAAAGTTCTTCATCCATTTCCACTTTTATCACAGTATGATCAGGTTCAGCCAAAACAACATTTATGTTCTTTCGGCTTGCAAACTTTTCAGCTTTTATTAAATGCTCAGTTCTCTGCAACGTTCATATAATATGTAATAATGATATATATTTTCTGAAACTTTTTCTTTTATATATCATTCCTTAGATATTACCTCTCTATAATATTTTAATTTCCCCAAGAACATCAATGGAAGAATGGCTGAAAGAAAACCGCCTGAAGTGGCAATTAACCAAATTATAATGTGATTGGTTGATATTGTAAGGGCAAATCCCCCCAGAAGCGGACCAAAGGCTCTTCCGAATGAAATAAAAGCATTGTAAATACCTAGATTTTTACCAATATTTTTCCTTCTTGATATCTGGGCAACCAGTGAATTGCCGGTTGGGAATGAAAGATCCTCTCCAACTGTAAAAATTACCGTTGAAAGGGAAAGATCAGTGAGGTTGTTACCCATTCCATAGGAAAAGAAGCCTAATGTGTAAATAAGATTTCCAAGAATTAGAGGTATGTACTCATTACGATCTTTTATTAGCCTGTAAACAAACTGCTGGGAAACTGCAACCATTATTCCATTGATCATGTATATTAGCCCTATCTCTATGAAATTGCCTGAAAAAACTGAGTGTGAATATGTAGATAATGTTATTGTTTCTTGAGCCTGAACAGTGAAAAGAAGAAATCCGCTCACAGACAAAATTATGAGGGCCAGATTGTCTGTTTTAAAATTTAGCTGCCTTGGTTTAATCTCAGATAAATTCACTGGTGTAACCGTAAAAGCAAAAAACAATGCTATCAGGATTGTCATAAATGCAAATATGTAAATGGAGTGAAAACCGAAATAATATATAAAAAAACCGCCGAGCCCGGGGCCTACCCCCCACCCGATATTATTAGCTACCCTGAAGATTGAAAAACCTCTTAGTTGGATCTGGCTCTCCATGGATATAATTGAGCTTGCCTGGGGGTTCTGAAAACCGTTAATAAACATTATTCCAGTGAATACTGCGCTATATAGGTATCCGGACATCATTATTGTCTGTGAAAATGCCATAAGGCCAATTAAAATTGAAATTAATGCGTATGATATGGCATAAAATTTTCTGTACCCATATCTATCACCTACCACACCACCATATAGTTGACCAATGGCAGATAAAATTCCCCCAATTACAAATACCTCAGAAATATTCAAATATGTCCAATGAAGTATTATGATATAGTATAGGGAAGAGAATATCCATACAGATGAGTATCCCAGCCCTCTCATCATACTTGCAATTGAAATTTTCTGTATATTTGTTAAATGCGTCTGACCATAATGTATTGAATAAGATAAATTATTCTAAAGAGGAAAATACACTTATTGTTTCAGTTTTTTCGATTCCACGTATTGAACGAAGTTTGTCCAGTACAAGATTTCCAAGCCCATCATTATCCGGAACCCTCACCTTAACGAGCATATCCCATTGGCCTGCAACTATGTGAACTTCATATACGAATTTTAAATGTGAAATTTCCAGGGCCACTTCTCTCTGGGATCTCCCAGATTTTGGATCGTACTGTATAAAAATAAATGCAACAACAGGAAGTCCAATCTGTCTATAATCAGGTATTGCCGTAAATTTTCTTATAATACCTCTTTCCTCCATTGATTTTATTCTCTCATACACAGTTATCCTTGGAATGTCTAACTTTCTGGATATGTCGGCTATTTTATCCCTTCCCTTTTCCATAAGGTAATCGAGTATCATCTGATCCTTCTGATCCATATAATATGATTATGAAAAAATATATGAACATTATGTCTACTTTAGAAATAATATTTATTAATTTATTAACAATTAGTTCAAATTTTATAAACAAATGATATTTACCCACATTAAATAACAGAATATGGAAACTATAGAAAAAAATGAGAAGCTGGTTTTTGAGTGCCATAAACGGCTGGGAACTGAGGATGTAAAAAAGGCAATGAGGATACATACAACTTTGAGAAAATCTATTGGTGAGATTCTGAGATCCAAAGGTTTTCTGGAGATACCACCGGTTATATTTTCCCCTATTACAGACCCACTTAACCATCCAGTTTATGATCCTTCATTTACATATCTTGAAGATAAGTACGCACTCACAAAAAGCATGATATTCCACAAGCAGATTGCAGTAAAACACCTTGAAAAAATTTTTATTTTCTCCCCAAACGTAAGACTGGAAACTTCAGATAAGAGATTAACTGGAAGGCATCTACTTGAATTCACACAGGTTGATGTGGAGGCAAAAGGATATAGTAGGGAACAGATGATGGAGATTCAGGAAGAAATTATCATAAAAGTAATTGAAGACGTAAAAAGAGAGAATCCAGATGAACTGAAATATTTTGGAAGAGAATTACCTAAATTCCAGAGACCTTTTAAAAGAATAAGATACGGTGAGGCAAGGGAAAAATATGGAGAAGAATTTGAGAAAATACTTTCTGAACAGGCTAGAGAGCCTTTCTGGATCATTGATATTCCATTAAAGGAACGTGAATTTTACGATCTGGAGAAAAAAGATGAGCCCGGTGTACTAATGGACATGGATTTAATTTATCCGGAGGGCTATGGAGAAGCATCTTCCGGAGGGGAAAGGGAATACAATATAGACAGGATACTTGAGAGGATAAGACTGAAAGACCAAAAGCCTGAACAATTTTCATTTTTCATAGAATTTGCAAAATTAGGTATAGAGCCATCAGCCGGGTTTGGTATAGGTATAGAGAGGCTTCTCAGATATGTGTGTGGAGTGAAAAATGTTAAAGAGATATTACTATTCCCAAAAGTTCCTGGTGAGATATCCATTTAATCATGGAACTGTTCTATATTCCTCCCGTGAGGGCATTTTGATGGCTTTCCTAAACCATCAAAAATTTTATCTACTGCATCATGATCAATGAGATAATCAAGGCTTGAAGCTATTTCACAACATTTTTTTATATCAATACCGTATCTATTCAATAAACTTTCTAAAACCCTGTGGTTTTCCATTATTTCATTGTAAAGTTCACTACCACTCTGAGTGATCTCTATCATACCCTTTTCCTTTAGAAGGAGACCTTTATCTTCCAGTCTTTTTATGACATTAATTGCCGTTGGCGGTTTTATACCCATTGATTTTGATAGATCGATGAGTCTCAGCGGGAAATTTTCATTGTGTTCACCAACAATGAGAAGACAGTCTCTCTCCTTCCTGGTTACTTTCTCACTCATCCATTTAGTATGTGATATATGAATTTAAATTAATTGTTTAATCATGCTATTGAATAACTGATTTTTTTGCCTGCAAGAATTGCTCTTTCGATTGTCTTTCCAACATCTGAGTTTATTTTTACCCTTATTATACCCTTGCTTGAGGTCATTCCCTGAAGGATCATAAGGTCATCAGCGTATAGCTTGCATAATTTTCCTGGTTCTCCTGTTTGCACATAATAGATGTTATTTCTTGCCTCTATTTCAGCTGGAAATTTAGTCTCCTCCCCAACAGATTCCACGTCAATTGGAACCCCCGCCAGCTCTTCCAGGTTAGAAATGTTTTTTCCACTTTTTCCTATCATTTTTCCCTTTAAATATTCAGGAACGCTGATCTTTCCCCTTCTCCCATTTTTTATTTCAAATTTTATTTTTTTACCTTTGTACCTTTCGTTTAAGTAATCTTCAACCCTCTTTTTTGCATTTTCCATTTTTTCCATATTTTCTTTTAGGGGTACCACAACTATTTGTTCTCCAAAGCTGTAAATCTCATATTCAACTTTTGATGTGCCCCAATCAACAGCCTCAATAACGGGCCTGGCAAGATCTTCCTTTGCCATTCCCTCTGGAACCTTTATACTGTATCTTAATGAAAGAATTTTTCTTACCTCTCCTCCATTTATGTAAAGTATTCTATTTATCACCTGAGGGATCACACCAAGTTCAATTCTTCCTATGAATCTCTGAATGGCGTCTATTGGCTTTGTAGCGTGCACAACACCTATCATCCCCACTCCTGCCAATCTTAAATCGGAAAATACCTTGAAATCAGATGTTACTCTCATCTCATCAAAAATTGTATAGTCATTTCGGACCAAAAGGAGTATATCACCGGTCTTTTCCATTGAACCATCCAGGGATGTATACTGTGTTATTGTTTGCACCACCTGTAAGTCCCTGGGCCTTTCCATTGTTTTGACAATTAAACCCATGGAATCGAGATAATTTGCAAGGGCCTGAACGAACGTGCTTTTTCCCGCCCCAGGAGCACCTGCCACCAGTATTCCAGTTGAACCTGAAATTATATCCTTGATTATTGAATTGTCAATATTGTAATCTTCCAGTGACAGGTTTTTAATCTGCCTCACTGCTGTAATTTCCAGTTTTGTGGAGAACGGTGGTCTTGTTATCACTATTCTGTACTTACCCAGCTGAATCACAGTGGCCCCATCTGAGTCCATTTCAATGAATGAAAAAGGTTCGTTGCCCGCCCTTCTTATAATGTCATTCGCTAGATTTTCTAGCTCAACATAATCCATTACTTTTTCCTCTTCAACAAGAGAAATATTTCCAGGAGAACCGTTCTTTAATCTTACCTTGCAACCTTCAGAAAGATGTACAGACATTGTTTCCTCTTTGAAGAAATCTTCAATTTTCATTGAAGATTTTTTCTCTGGTTCAAGATAGACTGTTTCTATGTTCTTAATTCTTGCAATCTCCGCCTGTACCCTATCACCTGTCACAAGGACTGCATCATATTCCATTGCAAGATTTCTGATTTCAGAATCCACAGATCCCAGTTTACCAAATTTTAGTTCACCATAATCCATTCTTTTTCCTACAAATGCAATTGAAATGGATCTAAGATTTGCCTTTTTCCTTATGTAATTTAACTCGTTTAGAGCCGCATACCCCATGCTTCTGTTCTGGTTTGCCTGATATTCTATTTCACCAAGAACTGGTTCTGGTATAAATATCATGGAACCGCTTTCAATTTTCTCCATGAAGTTTGAGAACCTTCCATCCACAATTACGGAGGTATCCGGAAGATATTTCACATTATGTTAATTATCTTAATTATTTATTAGTTCCTATTACATTACAATATGTGGATATCTCCATAGAGGCAAATTTTTTAATTGAAAAACTTAGGGAACAGATGGATTCTGTGCCTGAAGGGACTGCCCTTGCTTTTTCAGGTGGTGTCGACAGTATGCTCCTTAAAATTATTTATGGAGAGAAAATAAAACCATACAATTTGTCCTTCAAAAATTTTCCTGACAGGGAATTTTGCAAAAAACTTTCTGAAAAACTTAACTTTTCTATCAATTTTCTGGATATTGAGGAAATTGATGTGAAAGAAAGCGTGGATTTCCTTAAAAACAAATTTTCGGGAATATCCAATCTTGATATTTCATTTGAAAGCCTTCTTGTAATATTTTTAAAAAAAATTGATGAAAAATACATAATGACAGGACAGGGTGCGGATGAACTATTCTATGGTTATGCAAAATTTTTCGATGGTAGAGAAATAGACAATTCAAACAGTGTCAATAAACTTATTAATGAGACATTATCAAGGGAGAAAAAAATCGCAGAACATTTTGGAAAGAAACTCATATGTCCTTATCTTTCAGATGATATTTTCAAACACTTCTTTACAATTGGCGAAGAAATGAAAAAAACCGGGAACAAAACTGTCATAAGGGAAGCTTTAAAAAAACTTGGAATGCCTGATTTTGTTTATTTAAGGAAGAAAAAGGCTGCACAGTATGGTTCAGGCATTTGGAAAAATATGAGGTGAAATATTGTGAATAGAAACTCGATTTCAATTGGCCTCATAATGGGTTTAAGAGCACTTTACTCAATGAACTGGTATAATGTTTCACCAATGATTTTCAGAATACTGAAAGAGTACAACGCACCCCTATCCTACTCTGGCCTAATTCTGACAGCTTTTCTCCTTGGAACGGGAATAATGCAAATTCCATCTGGCATTGTGGCATCAAAGATTGGCTCCAAAAACACCTCAATGCTCGGGATGTTCGTTTTATCAGTAGCTTCTTCACTGTCATTTTTGAGTTATAACATTTTTCTTTTCCTTATTTCAAGATTTATGATAGGCGTTGGTGCAGCTTTCTTCTTCTCATCTGGTATCGGTCTTTTGAAAGAGATTGATGAAACAAATATTGGAAAAAACATAGGTCTTTTCAATACAGTATTTTCAATTGGAGGGGGATTTGGTATTATACTATTCACCATTGCACTTAATATATATGGGAGGCCCCTTATTCTTCTTTCATATGGAGGCATTGCTACCCTTCTACTCACTATTGTTTCTTTCTTTTACATAGATGGAAAAAAGAGCATAATTGATGAAAAAAATTTTATAAAAAACGTGAGAGGGCGCATATTTTCTAAACCACTTTTCATGGTGTCAATGAGTCTTGCTGGGTACTGGGGGCTAAATTTTACCATAGAGGAGTTTCTAAAATCCTATTCTCAATTTGCCAATTTTTCCTCTACCATAGCAGGAACCCTTGGATCAATATCTCTTTTTTCAGGAATTCTTGGTTATCCACTTTTCATTAGAATGTCAAGAATTGGGGATTTTCGTTCCCTTGTATATTCATTGATTGTTGTTATAATTACCACTGCTTTTATGTTTACAGCGAGTTTGTATTACCTAATAATTGTGCCATTTGTAACAGGATCCATGAGTATTGTAATATTTTCTGTCGAATATAATTATGTTGTTAAAATAGAAAAAGATCAAAAATTTGTCCCCCTTAGCATATCTATTATGAATTCTCTTCAGATTATGATAGGTTCCCTAATAACCTTCATATTTGGATATTCCTATGCATTCAATCCATACATCAGCTGGATAATACTTGCCATCATTGCATTTTTGTTTTTTCCTATGGGCATTGGAACTCTCAGAAAAGGTGATGTTCACATTTCCTGATCATTATATTTTATTTTATTCCATAGGGGCAGGAATAAAATGATGATGATAGAACCAAATATTATTAGGGGAACCCACATTAAATTCAAACTTTTTGAAAAATAAGAAAGGAGAAGAGTTCCAACAACCATGGAAAATGGAGATATTAGTCCGAAGATTGATTGAAATGAGGCAAAATATTTTCCCCTGTTTGAACTGTCCGATATTCTGCTTACAAGTGTGTTTATGGATGGTGATATTACATTCTCTCCAATTGTGATAAAGAAAGTATCAATTATTAAAAATCTGAAGCCTGTAAAAAATATAAGTCCTGAATAACTAAGCATGTATATAAGGAAGCCTAGATTTATTCTTTTAACGTCCGTTGTTTTTTTCAACATATAATTAACTGGGATTTGAAAGAGTGTGACTACTATTCCGTTTTCAGTATAGAGATAACCGATTGATATATCACTTATATGATCAAAATTTTTCCAGAAAAAGGTCAAGGGTGTTCCCCACTGACCTATCACTATATAGAAGAGAGCAATTCCTATCGATGTGAGAAGAAAAATTTTATTCCTTAATGGTAAGATTATGCTGGAAATTGAAATCCTTTCATTGTTTTCTGAATTCTTTATATCATCTGGCTTTATCAATGTGTAAATAAATATTTCAGCAAGAACAAATATTGTGGTTATGAAAAAAATATAAAAGTATGAAAAATTTGCAATAAAACCCCCAACTGCTGGACCAGCTGAAAAACCAATATTCTGTAAAATTCTAACAGCACTAAATGAATCATTCCTCTCATTAAATCTTGTTGAGTTACTGACCAGTACATTGTCAGCTGAGCCGATTATATTCATAAGGGGTTCAGATATTATAAGTGCGAGGAACAGACCATATATATTGAAACCCGAAAAAACAAAAAAAGTGAGAATGGAGAAGTCAAAGAATAAAATTAATTCAGCAATTATGGAAATTTTTTTTGGGCCGGTTTTATCTATCCATGGTCCTGCAATTAATGTAAAAGGGATGGACACAAGAGCCATTATGGTTAATATTATACCTATCATATAATATGGTACATCCCTTCTTTCATAAAGATATAGAGGTAAAAAGATCCATAACTGTGATCTTGCAAATACCCTAATCAACTGGTTTATAGAGACCAGAAAAACTGTTCTGTTTTTAAAAAAGCCGTTTATCATTCTTTCCATAAAAGGTTTAAAGTTATATCATACCTATAAATAAATTATTAGAAAAAGTTTTAATGAGCTGGAAAATAGAAATTTGTTTAATAAAATATGAAAATAATGTTTATAATGATGCTGGGGCAAGCCGCCGACGGGATTCGATCCCGCGACCTCGTGCTTACCAAGCACGCGCTCTACCAGGCTGAGCTACGACGGCATAGCAGTACAACACAAAACACTTAATAAATGTTAAAGTTAGTGCTTTTTTATTGAGACTGCAATACCATCTCAGATCTTACAGTGAAGGAAATCTTGCTTCCCACCATCACCTTTCCTGCTTCAAGTATCACGTTCCATTTAAGACCAAATTCTTCCCTTGTCAAACTCCCTTCAGCAACAATTCCTGCTCTCATATTTCCATATGGATCTTTGATTATTCCTTCCACCTCTCCCTTTACAACAATGGGTTTTGTAACATCCTTTATTGTAAGATCTCCGTAAATATTGTATGTATTTTCTCCAGTTTTCTCTATTTTGTTGCTTTTAAATTTTATATCTGGAAATTTTTCAGATTCAAAGAAGTCTGAAGATCTTAGATGATTGTCCCTGTCCTTATCCCTTGTATTTACAGAGGCTGCTTTTATTTTCACTTCTACAGAGGCATTTTCAGCATTAGATTCATCTCCAACAACTGTTATTTCAAAGTCAGTAAAATAACCCTTCACAGTGGATATCATCATGTGCCTAGCCCTGAATTCTATTTCTGAATGAGCAATATCGCTTTTCCATACTTTCTGAATTTCTTTTTCCATAAATAGGTATCATTATTAAACTTAAAATATTAATGTAACTAACTGTAAAATAAGTATCACACAGGCAATCAAATTACATTTATTAATCTGGAATGGCATATTTTATAATTTCATCAGATGTAATACACCTTAACTGCCCCTCATTTTCCATATGTCTTAGATGTGATAAAGCTTCACCGATTGCAAAGTTCTTTTCTGTAGTTGTCATTTCAGAAATCTTCCTGCCTCTGCTCCAGGTCATTTTTTCTGCACAAATGTAAGGGGTTATAGGTCCATTCATTTTAATTATATTTTTTATTTCTCTCATCCTTTTTTCGTGATGATCTAGAATTTCATTAACCCTCTCTTGTAAGCCTGAAAAAGCTTTTCCGTGCCCAGGCATTATAAATTTTGTGTCAACTTTCTTTATTTTTTCAAGGCTTTTTATATACAATCCAAGCATGTCAGTATGATCATCGTAAAATGATATATTTGGTGTTATCCTCTCCAGAATATGATCTCCTGAAAATAAGACTTCATCAGACTTTTCATAAAAACAATTGTGGCCTGGAGTGTGCCCTGGAGTTGAAATTATTTCAATGTCAATATCCTTTTCAGGAAGTCTTTTGAATTCCATCTGTCGGTATATATCAAAACCAGAAAAAAATCCATCGTTTACTCCCAGCTCATCTATAGCTGATTTTGAAAACCCCAGTTTAACAAGATATTGTCTGTATTCTTTTAGATATCCTTTTGTATCCTCTGATATCTTTCTAACGATTTTTAAATCCTCTTCTCCCAAGTAACAGTCGATTGTCCTCATTTTCTGCATATATCCTATTCCTCCTGTATGATCTATGTGAAGATGTGTAAGAAAAACCCTATCGATTTCACTTAAATTCACACTATGTTCAGATAAATACTTGATTGTGTCTTCACCCATTCCGGAATCTATTAGTGTAGTTTTCTCCCCTTTAACCAAATATATGCTTGCTGTTTTTAAAGCCCTTATATTTATGGGAACGTCATATTTGTCAATCTTCAAATTCATTGCTATGGATTTCAGGAAATTGCATATACTTATTTGTTTTGGAATTCCCTTATTATAGAAAATTTGTTAAAATTATTGGGTTTATTCCAGTTAAATATAAAATAAAGATTTTAGTAAAATTTATTAGCTAACGTAAATTTCCCCCAATACGTTAACCGAGGAAAAACTTAAGGAATTGACGCCATCTTCAAGGCTTATAATTTTAACCCTTAAAAGCATGAAGATAGCAGATGTAAAAACTTTGATTAAGGAAACCGGTCTGTCAAAAAGGGCTTTAATGGGATCTCTGAAAAACCTGAGAGAGATGGAACTAATCAGTGTAAAAACCTGTCTCAGCGATACAAGAAGGAGATTTTATTGTTTTGTACAGGATGGAGAAGAATAATAAACTAAACATTAAAAAAATAAGCAGCTAAGCTGACAACTATACCTAACACAACACCAATCATAATAACAACAATAGGATCCAAAGAGGGGCCTTCTATTTCTTCTTCATCAAAATACCTTATTAAACCAGCTCCAGACTGGAATCCATCTTTTTTATCTGCCATTAAAAAGATAATGCAATTTTAAGATTTATTATTTTTGCAAGATTCACAAATTTTCCTTTTCTGCGCCACCAGTAACTTTTAATTCGTACACGTTTTCAGTGAACTTCTTACCAATTGCTATTGCGGTTTCAACGTCTCTAGATCTGCAGGGTATGAATACTGATGAGCCCCCAGTAACAATGTATGTTAACCAAACCTTGTCTCTCATGGTTTTTATTTCATCAATAAGATCCCTCATCTCATTTGTTATTATCCTTACATCAACCTTGTTATTCAGATTGTGATAATCGTCTGTGTCCTCCATTGAAAGCTCAAAAATATCTCTGATACTTTTCTTTTCAGCCAGATATTTTAATCGTTCAACTCTTTTGTTTGCTCTCTCTATCCTGAAAATGTATTCTTCATGCTTTGGTTGATTGAAATGTATGGAGTCAGAGGGAAGCCTCTTATGAGGAAAGACTGCCGCAACTATTGAATAATCTGAAAATTCACTTTCACTTAGAATTTTTCTAGTTGCGGGATTATCCGTGCCCTCCGTTACGGTTAAACCTCCATAATAACTTCTTCCGGCACTCTCTGATATCCTCCTCATTTTCAGTTCTAGTGATCTTTCATCCTGGATTGATAATGCCTGTTTAAGACAATACCCAAAGGCTGCAGCCCCTGAATCAGAGCTCCCACTAATTATATTTTCATTATGAGAACGAAAAGAAATATTCATTCCGTCATACTTATTTTTAAAATCCTGTTGAAATTCGTGCATGACCTTAAATGGAGATCTGCTGTCATTAGTGTCAATCTCTACTCCATTTATGTAACTTTTTTCAATTTGTTCTGTTATTCTTAACTCAGTGTGTGTAACTGATTCCCTCCCTTTTATTGTGTAGGCTATACCTGCTGAATTATGATATGGAAGTCTGTTTTTATCATCCTTTAATCCACCAAGAAGGACTATTCCCATTGTTGGATGGGCCTTTGCTGAAAAGACAAAATTTTTCATAAATCCATTATGAATTCTGATTAAAATATACTTACTATACCTGATTTAACAATATTAAAAAATAGATAAGTATTAATTTAGAAGAATAATCTTTAACTATGGAAGAAAAAATAAAGATGCTATTTATAATAAGCAGTGGCGAAGAAGCAAAAGAAAAGGCTTTGGCTGGCCTTACAATGGCTGTTAGAACAGCTGAGGCAGGAAGGGCAGATGTAAGGATATTATTCTTTGGGCCCAGTGAAGAGATGATTGCAAAAGGGGATGAGACTGTAAATTCATTGCTTAAAAGAGCAACAGAAATCAACATTTATAAAACAGCCTGTACATTCATAGCTTCCAACAAGAAAATAGAGAAGGAACTAACTGACAAAAAAGTTCTTCTTGAGCCAGCAGGACAGGTAGTTGCAAAAGCTATCTCGGAAGGTTACGTACCCCTTACATTCTGATGCGGGTATTGAGAGATTTCAGAAATCGGGAAGTTAAAATTCCCGATAAAATCAATACAATTATTTCTCTCAATCCATCAATTACAGAGACGCTCTTTTTAATTGGTATGGGAGAAAAGGTAAAAGGGGTTAGTGCTTTCTGTAGAAGACCAAGCGAAGCGGAGAAAGTAAGGAAAATAGGAAGCTATTCATCTATTAACAAAAATATTGTGGATGAAATAAATCCTGACATCATATTCACTGTTTCCGGTTATCAAGATCCTTTGTCATCTGACATATCAAAAGAATACAATGTATTTGAATTGGAATTGCCATCCTCTCCTTTCGGAATAATAGATATGGTACTTCGTGTAGGTACGATAGTTTCGAAGTATCAGGAATCAATTTCACTTTCAAAAAAAATGATCTCCAACCTTCCCCATGTAAATTTTAACTTAAGAGGATATTTGGAAATAGATCTTGGAGGGCCAGTTTCATTTGGAAGGTTGAGTTACATAACATCCACTCTTAACTATATGGGCATTAAAACTCCATATGATATGGATTTGAGGGAATGGATTAAACCTGAATTTGAACAAATTACAGAATTTGACCCTGAAATCATAATAATGGAGGGAAAAATGTTTAGAGGCCTTGATGAAAAAAATGCATATGAAATACTTAATTCAAGGGGCTGGGAGGAAGTTTCAGCGGTTAAAAAAAGAAATGTTTTTGTGACACCAGGTAAACTTGATTTTTTTGCTCACCATGGACCTGATTTTTTCATGACTACAATACCATGGTTAATAGATAATATTAAAAAGAAACTAAATAAGCCTTTGTAAATCCTCAATTAAATCTTCAGGATCCTCTATTCCAACTGATAATCTTAAGAGGTTTTCATCAATACCAGAGATTTTTTTCTCCTCTGTAGATAATGAACGATGGGACATGGTGTAGGGATGTGAAATTAATGAGTTTAAAGATCCAAGAGTGTTTGCAAAGTTAATTATTTTTAGTTTTTTTTGCATTTCATTAACAATGACTTTTTTGTTTAATACAAAACTTATCACACCAGAGGGGCCTTTAAACTCATCCTTGGTATATCCCCCGCTATCTGGAAAGTAGACCTTTTCACACTGATTCCACTGTAGTAGAAATTCATGGATTTTTTTTGCAGATTGATTGATTTTATCCATCCTTAGGTGAAAAGTTTTTAATCCAATTAAAATGAGATATGCACTCATTGGATCCATGGATGTTCCCATGGTTCTCCTTAACGCGTCTATTTTTTCCACTACATCTCTTTTTCCTGTCACCAAACCTCCAATCACGTTGTTGTGTCCGCTTAAAAATTTAGATGCGCTGTGAATAACAAGATCAGCCCCCAATTTCAAAGGTTTTATGTTAGCAGGTGTCAGAATAGTATTATCAACAAAAAGTAATGAATTTGAACTTTCTTTAATTTCCCTTAGTTTTTTTATATTTATTGTGTAGAGTAGAGGATTAGTCAGAGATTCTACGAAAATTATAGACTTTTTTGAATTAACAGCTTTTTCAATTTGGTCTTCATTTGGTGCACAAATCTTTACAACATAGCCCATAGAAGGAAGTATTTCCTTGAAGAATCTGAAAGTTCTTGCAAAAATTCCATCTGTTGTAACAATCTGATAACCATGATCAAGAGTAGAGAGTAAAGATGTGGTAATTGCAGACATTCCCGATGAGAAACAATTACCCATTTCCCCTCCTTCTAGCCTTGCTACTTTCTCTTCTAGATATTCCACGGTTGGATTTTTTTCACGCCCATACCTGTATTTCTCACCTTCAGGCATTCTGAAACCACCTGCAAAATATACAGGTGGATCAAAACTTCCTCTTCCATCATAATACCAATCATGCAAAAATTCTGTTTCCTCTTTCATCCAGAATCCCTCCACCAGCAGCTGAGATTTTCTCCTCATATTTTAAATTCCATTTATTCATCAGGTTCTTGCAGAATGATGAAAACTCATTCAATCTTGTTTTTTCATCACACAAAGTAATCACTGATGGCCCGGCCCCGGATATTGCGCTTCCTATTGCACCAAAGGTTTTTGACTTTTCCTTTATTTCTGGAAAATAAGGATAAAGATTACTTCTTATAGGTTCAACTATTGTATCGTTCAGTCCTTCTGAAATTGCTTCCCTGTCATCCGACATGATTCCTGAAATAAAAAGGGATGCGTTTGCAATATTACTAACAGTGTTTTCCAAACTGATTTCACTTTTTATAACAGACCTTGCCTTCATTGTTTTGTTTGATATATTGCCACTTATAACTAGTATATGAATATAGATCCAGTCTGGGAAATGAATCTTTTTAATTAGAGGAGGAGACTTATTTTTTACTATTACAAAATCACCATATAGACTTGCTGAAACATTATCCAAATGACCTATACCCGAAAACTTTTCCTCGCCTTTGGATGAAAATCTTATTATTTCTGTTGGATTTAAATTAAGTGATAATTCATCATTCAGACCTGAAACTGCTGCAACTGCTGAAGCACCACTACCCCCTAAACCTGCAGATAGGGGAATTCCTTTTTTGATTTCAATAAAAACGGTTCCTCTTATTTCGTATTCATCCATCAGAGTTTTAATGGCTACACCACTTGTGTTTTGAAGAGGAGGTATTATTTCATCTTCATATTTCAGAATTATTTTACTTTCATTTGTTTCTTTATATGAAATTCTCAATGTATCTTTAAAAGCGCTTAGGGCCAATGCGAATACATCAAAGCCTGCACCCATATTAGCTGAGGAACAGTATGACTCAACAGTCTTCACAAAAATTGCATCGTTCTCTCCGAATAAATTTTATCTAATTTAAAATTATCATAGGTAATTTTTTATAAATATAATGTTGAATTTTAGCAAATATTATGGTGGATAATCTTTAATTAATATGAGTTATGGTAATTAATTTATATTAACTAATTATCCTCCGTAAAATGAAGGTGAAAATACTAAAGGTGGGAGGAAGTGTTCTCAAATGTCTAAATGATTATTTTATTGTTGCTGAATCTATAAAAAAGAGGTTTTCAGAAAGTAAGATTGTTATTGTTCTCTCAGCGATCAACGGATTCACAGATTATGTTTTTGCCAAAAAAGAAATAAACAATATGGAAGGTAAATTAAAATTTTCAGGGTATTTTGAGGCGTCAATGAAATATCCTGAAATTGGTAATATTTTAAATGAATTTGAAGAAAAATATTCATTCACAAAGGATTTTAATCTTGCCTATTACGGTGAGCTAATTTCGGCAAAGATAATGGAAAAGGTGCTTGGCGAATTTTCATTAAAATCGGAAATAATTGAGCCTGATAAATTTATAGAAATTTCTGAAGAAGGTATAAAGATTAAGGGTGAAAGATATCTTGAGGATTTTATATCAAAGAATCACATTACTTTGATACCAGGATTTTATGGCTCAGATCCTCTTGGCAATATAAGATTATTACCACGGGGTGGAAGTGATCTTACGGCCGCTATGATTGGTGGATTTTTAAAAGATTCCGATCTAATTTTCATAAAGGATGTTCCAGGTATTTATAATGTGGATCCAAAAGTCTTTAGGATGAGTGAACCTGCAAGATGTATTTCCTATGATTCGCTTAAAAGGATTTCAGATATGGGTGCGAGGATATTAAGCAAAGAGGCGTCAGATTGCATTGGAAATATTAAGGTTAGAGCTTATCTGACTGATGTGAATTTAAGCAAAGGTACAGAAATAGGCCCTGAATTTTCTAACAACATTTTTCTAATTAAAGATGCTGAAAATGGATTGAATCAAATTGTGTTTGATTGCAACGAATATGACTTTCGTCCCCTGTTAATTAAAGCGCTGGGAATTATTGAAAAAAATATTGGTAACATAAAAAAAATTGAGATAGATCGGGATAAGAAAATTTTATCAGTACAGGATAATAGCACAAATGTTATTTTTAATACCCTGGCAGAGGAGTGGTGATAAAATGGATAGATTGAATGCAGCAATTCTTGGAGCTACAGGAATTATAGGTCAGGAATTTCTTAGATTAAACAGGGATGAGAAGTTATTTCATATCTCATCTCTGTATGGCTCCGAAAAGAGTCAGAGTAAGTCTTATATTGATGCCGTCAACTGGATATTTGAAGATGATTGTCCAGAAAGATTCAAGAACATGAAAGTTGAAAATGTTAATTCAATACTTCAACACGTTAAAGATTATGATATTGTATTTTCTTTTCTTCCAACACAGGCTGCCAATATAGAGAAGGAGATAGCAGAGTATTTACCAGTTATCACTAAATCATCATTACACAGAATGGATCAACTTGTTCCACTTGTAATTCCTGAGATAAATACTAAACATCTAGATTTAATACCACACCAAAAGAAAAAGAATGGATGGAGAGGATACATAACAGCTGATCCAAACTGCTCAACAAATCAGCTTGTTATTTCAATACACCCTTTTTTGAAATATAATATAAAGAGAGTATACTTAACAAGTTTTCAATCATCATCTGGTGCAGGGTTCCCAGGTCCTTCTTTTTTAAATCTAAATGGAAATATCATTCCATATATAGAGGGGGAGGAGGATAAAATTCATTTAGAGACAAAGAAAATTATTGGTGAACTTAGAAATGAGACAATAAGTTACAATAATTTAGAAATAGTTGCAAGGTGCCTGAGGTCTCCTGTGAGGGTAGGGCACCTTCAAACTGTTTTCATTGAATTTGAAAATGAAATCGACGAGAATGAATTAGTCTACAGTCTTAAAAATTCAAAACTTCTAGAAAATAATTACAGTAGAACAATAGGAACATATGCCACTCTTAAAGTTGTAGAGAAAGAAGACAGGCCTCAGCCATTACTTGATTCTGACACAGGATCAGGAATGACTGTTACAATTGGTGGTATTCAATTTCATAATAATGCAATTTCCTTCAATGTTCTCGGTAACAATCTATCCAGAGGAGGATCAGGGAATTCAATTCTTCAAGGAGAAATGCTATTAGAAAAAGGCTATATTTGAGTGAGAAACAAAACTAACAAATATTATTTATATTAGAATGGGATAGGTTTGGGTCAAAAAAAGACAGGACGTAACCAAATGGAGGGAATAACGAAAATTAAGGACCTCACACCTGAGTCAAGAAGGGTAAACGTTCTTGCAAAGGTAGTAGAAATAGGCGAGCCAAAGGAAATAAACACAAAATTCGGTGAAACCAAATCTGTAACCGAAGTTGTAATTGGTGATGAAACAGGGAAGATCAGGCTTTCATTATGGGGAGATCAGGTTAACTCTGTAAAGCACGGTGCAACATTGAATATAGATAATGGTTATATTTCATTGGTCAGAGGACAGATGAGATTGAATGTGGGAAAATACGGAAGCATGAAGGAAAGTGAAGAAGTTTTAGACGCAGTGAACGATGAACTGGACATGAGTGAAAAAGTTTACGAAAACACTTTTAACAGAAGACCAAACAGAAATTTCAGAAGAGGCGGTTACCAGAGAAGAGATTTTGGTAGCAGATCCTCTGATGAAGACAGAGAAGAGGAATAATATTATTCCTCAGAAACAATACTTTTTTTCTGATTTTTATACATTTCAAATATTTCAAATGAGGATGTTGCATCCTCAGCTTTTTTATCTTTTCTCCAGTTACCTATAAATCTTGGAAACCTTACTGCAAGGCCCTTTCCGTCGTTGTAATTGTTTGCACATGTGTGAACAGGACTTACAGTTATCTCAGCTCCTACTATCTCAATAACCTTTTCTGGATAAATCCATACATCAGGTTGAAGATTCGTTGACACATTGAATGGCTTTTCCTCTCTCAATAAATTATGAAATATTGATGGAAGTTCTGCTAGATTTTCATCAGAAAATCCAGAACCCAGTTTACAAACGCTTTCATAAACATCAAGATCACTGTTATATGATGCAAGAAGAAGTGCGCCAAATGTACCCTTTCTTCTCCCATGACCGTAAAAAGCACCTATTACAACGAGATCAAGTGTGTCTGCAAGTTCGTTCTGATAGTCCCTTTTAAGTTTTATCCACAACCATCCTCTGGCCCCAGCTCTGTAAACTGATTCCGGTCCGGTATTTTTCGCCACTAGACCTTCACAGCCATCTGAAATTGCGTTTTCAAAAAATTTCTCCACCTGATCTGCGTCGTTGCTCTCTAGTCGAGAGGCAAATTTTAGAAGGTTAGTTTCTCTAAAGTTTTCTCTTAATATTTTTGACCTCTCTTCGTATGGAAGATTATTCAATGGCTTTCCCTCAAAATAAATTATGTCAAACAGAAAAACACAAAGAGGAATTTCCTCTGAAATCAGGTTTCTTGAGATATTTTTTTTCTCCTCCTCATAGAGGTAAAATTGCCCCTCTTCTCTGGATATACCGTATTTCCTTCCCCTTCTCCTTGATACTTTTTGAAAAGGATATAATTCACCGGTTTCAGGATTATAGGGTACGGCCTCCCCATCCAGAATGAAACTTTTATTGTTTAAGGATAAAAATGCACTTTTTATCTCTGGAAACTGATCCGTTGTATCTTCATTACCCCTAGAAAATGTTTTAAGATTTTCTCCCTCTTTATGGATCTGTATTCTTAATCCATCATATTTGTATTCAAATGCTGTTTGTCCTTCCATTTTTTCAATAATTTCAGCTATGGTTGAGAGCCTTTCCGCTAACATTACTTTGAAGGGAATTAATGGTCTTGGAGAGGCGTTTTTTATTTCTTCCGGATAATTAGTTAGTATTCTGTAAAGATTTCCTATGTCAGGATAGAAGTTGTAATAGTTTTCTAAATCATCAAAATTTAGCCCTTCCCTGAACTTTTTGTTAAGAGCGTTCAGTATTGTTGAATCTGAAACGCCAACTCTCATTTTCCCTGTTACTATTCTTGTAAGATATCTAGCCTCTAAGGGGTCTGCCCTTGAAAGGAGATGGGAAAAAATTTTTTCCTTTTCCTCAGCACTACCATGACCCTTGGTCTTAGCCATCCTCATAAGTTCTTCATAAACTTCATTAACCTTAAGTGGTTCTGAAAATAGAGTCAACTGACTTTTTCTCTCCCTTATGAAATATTCAACAGTATTGCCAAGGTCTCCCTTATCCTTATAGATTTTGATGAATTCATTTTCTTTTAGATTCGCCACATTCATAAGGCAAGAAACTATTGATTTTTCTGAGATACCCGTTTCAATTCCCTCGTAGTCAGGCCTCAGTTTTCCCTGCATCATGTAAAGAGCCGTAGTGTCACTTTCCTGATCTTTTCCTAAAAAATCAGCTATCAAATCGACCATGTCCAATCTTTTGGTCATATTTTCAAGTTGGTTGAGAAGATCGGAAAATTTTGAAAAAAGCATGTAGCAAAAATACAAGCTTTGCTTAATAATCTTGTGTATTCTCATCAATTATTACTGACTTGCCTGTTTTACCAACAAATGGTGTCATTATCATGCTTATTAGAACAGTTGCAAATATGATTTCAGAAAATTCATATGAAGTTATTAACTGTGACTGAAATGCAATTGTCCCTATGATAACGCCCACTGCACCTCTTCCGCCCATTATACCCACAAGTGTTCTGTTCTTAGAATTTTGAAAAAATTTCCTGGAATAAAAATAGTTGAGCAAACCACCCAATAATACGGTGACAGTCATTATTATCAACATATTGTAAATTGCATTTTCAGGTGGGATGACTGCAGATAGTGCGGATATACTGAAAAAAAGTGGAATAAAAAATGAATCGTCAAATCTGGAAAGAGTTCTCTTTAAAATTCCAAGAATTTCATCTCCAACAACAACATCACTTATTAGAATTCCGGCAAAAAAACCACCGAGAACATAAGTCAAACCTATAAAATCAAAAATAGATGAAACAATCAAACCTAGAATGATGATTGAACCAAAAACAAGTTTGTCGTTTTTTGCATAGGTCCTGAGTCTCTTGAAGATTTCCTGAATCATATTTGAATTTTTTCTAAGTACTCTGTCGATTAGAAATATGAAAAGAAAGAAAATAAGGAGTGAGGATATATCAATAATTACATGTTTTGAATCTATAAAATAGGAAAGTATTATGAATGATATTATATCAGTGAGAATAACTGATGATATTATTATTTCACCCCTTTCTTCACTCATCAGACCTAGATTATTTACAATTACAGATATGATGGAAATTGAAGGTACAGATATTGCCATTGCGGTGAGTACAGATGATCTGCTAACAGCACCAAGATACAAAAGTATAATAATAACAGAAAGAAATGGTATTATGAAACTGGTTAATGTAAGTATTACCCCTTTTTTTAAACCTCTTATGAGTGTTTCGGTCGTTGACTGAATTCCTATAAGTAAAACTATAAAGAAAAGAGAGACGTCTGCAATATTGCTGATTGTGGTGTTTTTTGAAATTAAGTTTAATCCAGTACCACCAAGAATCAGTCCTGCAAGAAGTTCACCCACCACTGAAGGAATTCCAAATTTATCAGCAAGTGATCCCAGTACAAGGGCAAAGATCAACAGAACGAAAATTTCAAAGAGAACACTCACCCTAGCTAAAAACTTGTGGATAAATAATTTTTTCCATTGTCATTAACTTACATTTTGAAACAGTTTTCTATACTTACTAATACATCCATATAATCATTTATTTATGAAGGCAATATTGATGAAGGATTTTGGTATTGAAAATACAGAATTGATTGAATTCAACGAAGAGGGTTTAGAAAATGAAATAAAAATAAGAACAAAGATAGCAGGATTAAATCCACTTGATTACAACGTAATAAATGGAAAGGTTGTCTATGGATTAAACCCAATGCCACATATACCAGGCTCGGAGATTTTTGGAATCGTTGATGAAGACGGAAAAAATTTTAAGAAAGGTGAAAGAGTGATAATTTATAACAGAATATTTGATGAAACATGTACAAATTGTATATCTGGAAATGAGTATCTCTGTGAATCTGGTGGTATTTATGGTGTGGTGACAAATGGAGGTTTCAGGGAAATAATATATTTGGACCCAAAATATTTATTCAGAGTTCCTGAAACAATAAGTGATTATGTTGCTGCCTCCCTTCCCATAGGAGGCTTGACATCTTATCATGCTTTGAAGAAGGCTGATGCAAAAGCTGGGGAGACAATGCTTGTATTTGGTGCATCTGGAAACACAGGTATTTTTCTCACACAACTGGGGCATATGATGGGGCTTGAAGTGATAGCGGTATCTTCAAAGGATAAAAACCAGATATATGGAGCGGATCAGGTATACAGCATTGGAGAAATACCAAAAAATCTCAAAGCTGATATTATATTTAATTCCCTGGGTGGTGAGATATTCAAAGAATCTTTCAAGTATGCAAAAACTGGTTCCAGGATTGTAACCTATGGTGTCTTAAATGGTAGAATAACAGAAATTGATGTTGCCTCAGTCTACACAAAGGAACTGAAACTCATTGGTTCTACAGGTGGTTCCAGGAAAGATCTGGAAGAACTTATAAAAATTGCATCTAAAAATGTATTTAAGGTGAATGTTGAGGCTGCCTATAGTTTTCTGGAATATAAAAAAGCTTTCCAGCATTTTGAGAGAAGAAAAACAGGCAGAATTCTTCTAACATTTTAATTTGGCAATATTTTCTTGGATATTTCCATTAAATATAAAAGAGGCAGATACAAGTATATCTGCACCTGCGTTTACTGCCATTTTTCCTGTTTTATCATTTATCCCCCCATCTATCTCTATCTGGGTTTTCAGACCATTTTGGTCAATATATTTTCTAAGAATTTCAACTTTTTTTAATGATGATTCAATAAATTTTTGTCCAGAAAAACCTGGATAAACGCTCATAACCAGGACTGTGGAACATATATGCAGGAGATCAAAAATTTTTTCAACGCTCGTATCAGGATTTATGACTATTCCAAACTTCTTTCCCTTTTTCTCAACTTCAACATGAAGTTTTCTTGCATCTATGAAAGATTCGTAATGAAATAGAAGGGTGTCAGCTCCTGCTGATTGAAATGAATCCCAATACTTTTCTGGATTTGTAAGCATCATATGAGCTTCAAGTTCAAGATTAGTGCACCTACGTATTGCCCTTATCATATCCTGGCCCATTGTGAGGTTTGGTACAAAGTGTCCATCCATTATATCAAGATGAAATGAACTCGCTCCTCCTCTCTCACATTCCTCAATTTGTTCCTTCATGGTTTCCAGCCTGCAAGATATAATGGATGGTGAAATCTTTACCATATGCCTAAAATTATGAATTGGATAAAAAGTTAATTATGACTTTTTAAAAAATTGTTGTATGTTAGAATCAGTTTTTCCCGGATAACATTATCTGAAAAATTACTTAAAAACCTGGAAACACCCTTTGATCCAAGTGCATCTTTATTTGAAATTGCATCTTTAATGGCATCCTTAAAGCCCACTGCATCAAGTGGATTGACCAATATTCCCGCATCACCCACAACCTCTCTCACAACACTTATATCAGAAGAAACTACAGGTAAGCCCACTTTCATTGCCTCGGCATTAGGGGAACCAAAACCTTCATAAAGAGTGGGAAAAAAAAGCACATCACATGCATTATAAAGCATGTTGATGGTTTCACCATTGATGTTAAAATAATTTATTGAATTTCCAACTGGAGAGCCAACTCTCACAAGGCGGAATCCATCGCCAAGTAAGTCAATTGTTTTTTTTATTGTTGGCAGATTTTTCCTTTTTTCTGATGAACTTACAGATAAAATTAAAAATTTATCCTCGGGAAGACCCAGTTTCTTTCTTAGAGTATATTTATCATCATTTATTTTTTTAATGTCTTCATTTACAAAGGGATAAATTACTGAAATTTCACTTTCATTCTTTTTAAAAACTCTCACTATTTCACTCTTTATAAAATTTGATACCGTAATGATTTCATAGTTTTCAATAAATTTTTTCATTATCCTTCTCTGATGGAATAGCTCCTTACCTCCAGTGGAATAATCTTTTATAAATGGTATAATATCGTGAACTGTCAATATGGTATTCTTATCTCTTAAATTTAAGTAGTATAACAGTGGACTGGCTATATGGAATATACCATCCAAACCCATTATTTCATCTTCAATTTTCTTAAATTTCATATTTGTGAACATCAGTCTCAAAGCTTTTCTTAAAACACCTTCGTTTGATAGGTCAATTTTGATGTCAGAATATTCAGGAAATTCGTTCTTTGGATCAAATTTGATATGTATCAGTTTTGATCCATTGAATTGCCTCTTAATATTCTTTGCATAAAGTCCTAATCCGGTAAATTTTTTGGTATCTGTAATTATGTTTAGATTCACCACCTTGGATTCTTTGGAAATGTATTATTTTTTCCAAATTAAATATCAGAAGTGGAAGTTTTTTAATGTTTAAATAATTGAAAAATATTTCATAAAAGTAAAAGTGATTTCATATGAAAAACAAGATTTTTGCAATTATTATTGTAGCAGCTCTCGTCATAATAGGCTTACTCTCTTATAATGCGATTATTCAAAAGGGGCCAAATGATTCTGAACTTACAATATATTCCAAGAATTTAGATTCCTATCATTTTACTAGGATTGTAAGCCTTGACCCTGCTGCTACGGCAATGTTATATGGACTTGGAGCTTATAAATATCTGGTTGGTGGCAATGTTTATGACTGTTACCCACAGATATACAATCTTCCAAATGTTACAGATTATCCATCAATGGATATAGAAGAAATAGTGAACCTTTCCCCTCAACTGGTAATAGGATGTTATGATTACTCAGGTTCACAAATCTCTCAACTGAACTCCCTAGGGATTCATTTTATGTATCTAAATTCCGGAACTGGAACCAATATGACAGTTATAGAACAGCAAACAACCGCCCTGGGAATGATTACAGGAACACAGAAGAACGCATCATTGATAAATGCTTGGATGAACAGTTCCATTCAGGTTTTCAATTCATTAAATATATCAAATCCCTATACAATGTTTTATGCACTCTATCCTGGTTCACACGGTACATGGACTGCTGGAAACAACACTTTTATGAATCAGATGTTCACTTTAGCTCATCTTAAAAATATTGCCATAAACCAGTCTGGTTTTTATGAAATTTCAAATGAAGTTGTATTAAATTCAACTCCACAGGTTCTCCTTCTTGATCAGTATTTTAACAAAAGCCTTGTAAATACCATACCATTTGACCAAACTCCGGCATATAAGAACGGAAAAATATATTCAATCTTTAATGATAATTTCTTTCAGGAACCAGATTTCAGAGACATTTATGGTATTAAATGGCTTATTAAAACAGTTTACAACATAAATGTTACTTTGCAAGCGTTTCCCATAAATTTACAGTATCCCCCTTATCCACTGTGCTGTGAGTGAAAACCATATGTATAGATTCAAACTTCAAAACATTGGTAATATCATATATGTTAAAAGGAGGATATTTTACTATGCTATTTCTTCAATAATTTTTATTGCTTCTTTTTTTTATTCTCTAATGGTTAATTCAATACATATTTCATATATGACAGTAATTCATATCCTTCAGGATCAGATATTCAGAACCCAATATTCCATTCCAAGTAAAACCTATGAAATCATAACCATTCTTAAGGAGCCGGAGGTCATAGGGGCTGCGGCAGTTGGAGCATCTCTAGCAATTGGTGGAGCTGTTGTACAGAGCATTTTCAGAAATCCAATATCTGAGCCTTACATTATCGGAATTTCAGGGGGAGCAACTCTTGGTGCAGTAATTGCAATAGTATTCGGTGAATATATTTTTGGAGCCTTCTCTCTTCAGATTTTTGCTTTTATATTTTCCCTAATTACAGTTTCCATGGTTTACGGAGCTTCCATGAGATCTGGAAGGGCCCCGCCAACTGTGATGTTGCTAACTGGAATAGCAATATCACTTTTTGTTACTTCACTTGTTGCACTCCTTCTTTATTCAAATCCTAATTACGAAAACGAAGTATTTTACTGGCTGCTTGGATCCTTGCAAGGTATAAGCTGGCAGGAAGATTTAGTTATCGTTCCCCTTGTTTTTTTTACAAGTATTATCTTTATGTATATGTACAGAGAATTGAACGCTCTGCAAATGGGTGATGTATATGCTAGAAGTATAGGAATAAATACAGAGAGATCCAAAGCAATTTTTCTAATATTGACAACAGTTTCAGTTTCTGCTGTTGTATCCATAAGCGGTCTAATAGGTTTTGTAGGGTTGATTTTTCCTCACGTTTCAAGGCTTATTTTCGGTGGATCCAACAAGCATGTTCTTCCAGCCTCTGCAGTTCTTGGGGCATCTTTTTTAATGCTGGCAAACGATGCTGCCCATATTGTAATCATTGGTGAGGTAATACCCATAGGAATAATTACAGGTATAGTTGGTGTACCCGTATTCATGGCCTTGATGATAAAAACCAGTAAGAATGGTTACTATGCCTCTTGAGATAATTAATTATAAGATAAAGAGACCTTCTTTTGAAATAGGCCCCATTAATCTTAAAATGGAGCCGGGTACGGTAACTGTAATATGCGGAAAAAACGGATCTGGAAAGTCATCTATACTTAGCTCTGTTTTTGGCTTTCCAAAACGAGTTTCCGGAGACATTTTAATTAACGGGGAAAGCGTATTTAAGATGAATTCACGATTGCTGAGCAGGAAAATATCATTGGTTCAGCAGGAGTTTCCAATTCCACTTGATTTCACGGTGAATGATATTCTTGAGTTATCCACATATGGGGGAAATAATGAGAAAATAACAAAATTGGAGGCGTTGGAAATGTGTGGAGTTGAGGATTTTTTGAACAGGGATTTTCTTACTCTCAGTGGTGGTGAAAAAAGAATGGTGATGATAGCCGCGTCAATATATCAGAATTCAGATTACATGTTTCTGGATGAGCCTGTTTCTTATCTGGATCCGGACAAGATATCTCTTTTATTCAGGATAATTTTAAAAATGAAAGAGAGAGGAAAGGGTATACTTATGGTACTTCAGGATGTGAATCAAGCATGGGGAATAGCCGATAATGTTATACTCATGAAGAGGGGAGTTGTTTTGTATAATGGGAGAAAGGATGAAGTGCTAAAAGAAGAAAATCTTTCCACAGTTTATGATGGGAAATTCATGTCATACGATTCTCCAGAAGGAAAAAGATTTTTTATTGTTTAAGACCATATTTTTCAATTTCCTGACTTATGAGGAAAGGCAAATCTTCAACACTTTTTATTTTATAATTTCTAAATATGTATCTCCATAAGATGTCATCAACGTTACATCCATCCCCTTCAAGAAAAATTTTCATTTTATCATGTATCTGCTTTCCTTTTCTGTCAAAATCTGTTAACAGTATGACTGTTTTAAATTTTTCAGATATCAAAATTGATAAATTGCCCAGGGGTATTCCAGTATTTATTTTGAATAAAGGGTTTTGTAAACCTATTTTCTTAAGGGTTTCAACATCATGATCCCCTTCAACTATTATAGGAATTTTATCATTTGATTGAATCACCAAAATTTTCCTTATAAGTTCGGATTCCTTCAGTCCCAGTACCTCCTGTTTTTTGCATAATCGTTTTCAGATTTTATTATTTCCAGAATTAGATCATCTTCATTGAAATATCTCACCTGCAGTAGTCTGCTGGCAGTTTCGGGGCCTACACCTCTGGCTGCCAGAGCAATCAAAGCTTCTCTTCCCCTCTCCTTGTAAAGATAGGCAGACTTCATAAGACTTTTTTTCTCCCTTTCTGAAATTCTATTTGAATCCAGAAGTTTTAGTGTCCCATCCTTTTGATATGGAGAAAGCACTGCCAAAAAGATATTTCCACAATTAAGGCATTTCATACTATTCTGATTTTTCACCCTATCTGTTTTAGTCCAGTGGCACTTCATACAAAGAAGTGTTATTTCCTCATTAAGAAGCCTCTCCCTTACTGAATCTATTATGGCCTTTGTTGGCTTAATGGGATTTATTCTTTCTGAAAAATGTGTAAGAAAATATTCAGATCCCTCACTGAAATGATCATATTTCTCTATCTTAATATCATTGATTGAAAGAATGAATGATCTAACTGCTTCAATATCCATATAATCGTATATCATTTTATTTATAGAATCCTCAAAAAGCACTGAATTCTCATATGATTCGATTATCTTCTCAAATCTCACTCTGGAGAGATCAGCATCTGGTTTTATAATTCCAAATTTTCTTGCCTCATAAAGGAATATTCCACTAAAGAATCTTGATCTTCTGGCGTTTTTTAAAATTATATCCAAAACAAGTTCTGGATTTATCTGCCTTATTATGGATTCTATTTCGGAGGGAGACATCCTTCTTGAAACTCTAAAATATATGTGATATGGGGAATAATCTGCCTCTACACTTTCATTTGTTATAGATGATAAAATAGAAGACAATATTTGAGACATTGTGAAATTGCCTTTTGTTCCCAGAAGTATTTGAATGATGATTTCTGAATTCTGCACCTCAATTATTATCCTGTCTTTCTCTGCAAGTCGCTTATTATACCAATTGGTCAGTAAATCTGCTGATTTTTTTTCCACGAAATCTCCAATGAACTTCAATTTTCTATTTTGTGAGACCCTATCAACAACATCCATAAGCACAGGGATGTCCTCTCCGGTCCATTTTGGAGCAAGTGCAGCAGTTGGAAAAGGTTCAACATAAATTCTCTCTTCTTCAATCTTCATAACTCTCCATGTTGAACCTTTAATGACGAAATATGATCCGGGGGAAATTTCATTAACAACATACTTTTCATCAAGCGTTCCAACAAATTTCCTATTTATTGAGTCAATTACACGGTAATTTTTTTCACTTGGAATCATAGAAATGTTTGATATGAAATAATCAAGAGAAGCAGCTGATCTGAAGATCCTTTCACCATCAAACCTTATTTTCCTGCTGTCATTGAGAAAATTTAAAATCTCAATGAATTTCTGTAAATTAAGAAATCTACCACAATATGCATTTTTAATAGTTTGAAAAAGTGTTTTCAGTTCAATGACCTTCCAAATTCTTGTTTCAAGTATGATTTGATTTACAACTGTTGCAATTGATTTTTTACTTATACTAACTGGTTCCAGGCTCTCTGCTTTTACCTGTGATATGATTGCCATTGCCTCTTCAAGTTCAATTACATCTGTGCATATTATAACGCCCTTTGATTTTTTATATATTGAATGCCCAGATCTTCCAATTCTCTGTACAAGTTTGTTTATCTGCCTTGGGGAATTAAACTGAATCACAAGATCTGCTGTTCCTATATCTATTCCAAGTTCCAACGAGGAAGTGGCAATCAGTGCCTTAATCTCACCCTTCTTGAATTTTTGCTCCGCATCCTCCCTCGTTTCCCTGGATAAGGACCCATGATGTACGAGCACTGGGATATCACCATAGTATAGTTTCATTCTGAATGCAAGATCCTCTGCAACACTTCTGGTATTTACGAACACGATAGTACCCCTCTCATTCATAATGTACTCGTAAATCCTTTTAACTGCACCAGCATAGTGAGAATCACATGCCATTTTGTTTGCAATTTCATCAGGTGCACTATCTGGTATCTCAATTGTAAATTCCATATCTTTGTGAAGACCCGTTTTAACAATTTCAACCTGTCCATTTGGATTCAAAAAAGATGCAATTTCAGATGGATTTCCTACTGTGGCCGATAATCCTAGCCTTTGAAAATTCGGTGCGATTTCTTTTAATCGTTCAAGAGCTATGGAAAGCTGTGCACCTCGCTCATTCTGTGCCAATTCATGAAGTTCGTCCACAATCACCCATCTTAAGTTTTTCAGCTTACTCCTTAACTTATTAGAATTTAACAAAATTTGAAGGGACTCAGGGGTTGTTATTATTATGTGTGCAGGATTTTCCATTATTTTTTTTCTTTCTGATATTGATATATCACTGTGTCTAACCTGAACCCTTATTGATAACTCCCTACCATAGGATTCAATTCTGGAAAACATATCCCTGTTAAGAGCGCGAAGCGGCGTAATGTAAAGACAGGCAACTGATTCTGCCTCCTCTTCCAGTATTCTGCTGAAAATTGGGAATATAACTGCCTCAGTTTTGCCGCTTCCAGTTGGAGAAATGAGTATAGCATCCCTACCAGAAAATACAACTGGGGCAAATAATTCTTGGGCCTCAGTCATCTCTTCATATTTTAACTTTTTAAAAAGATTAACCATCTTTGGAGAAAAACCTTTAGTGTCAATAAAAATTTTTTTAGAATTCATATTTCTCAACTTTTAATCATCATCATCGTCATCTTCATCATCATCGTCATCTTCTGAAAACTTATTGAAGAAGGACATTTTTTCACCTCGAAATACTTAAATAATTTTGGTATAAATATTTTATTAAAAATTTTCTTCCTAATTTTACAAATTATTGATTTATTATTTTTATTTTAGTACGCAACTTGTAAAATCTTTTTAAACACTTTTTTTATAAGAAAAAATATGCAAACATGAATAATATATTTCCTTTGAATTTCCATCGGTATAATTATAATATTAAATAAAGAGAATTAATAAAGTTTTGTGAATACAGATGAGATCTCCCTTGAAATAATTTCTAATTTAAAAAAAATAATAAAGGATTTGTCACCTGAAAATTTAGTTGCGTCAGAAGCCAATGCAATTAGAGAATTCTTTAATGATGGCTCCGTGACCGTTTTTTCTCTTGGAAAAGCCGCTGAAACAATGATGAGAGGAATTGACAATAAATTTCATTTTAATTTTGACAAGAAAATTTGCATTACCAACGAAATTTCTGCCGGCTCACCCTGTTTCAAGGGTAATCACCCTGTGCCAGATAAGGAAACTTTTGAATCCAGTATCCAGATACTTAACATGCTTAGGGAGGATAGTAATGAAAATCTGTTGGTTTTGCTCTCAGGAGGTAGTTCATCAATATTTGAGGTCCCTGAAGATAATTATTCTCATGAATATGTAAATAGGAGATATAAGGAACTTTTATACAGCGGTTTGTCAATTGAGGAAATTAATCTTTTAAGGGGAAAAATATCAAAAATAAAATTGGGAAAAATTTTGAAAATTATAAATTATAAGAAAATATATGAATTAATTATTTCAGATGTCCCATCGGATAATCCATATTTTGTTGGTTCAAACCCGTTTTTACCTGAATTAAAAATTGATAAGTTACCTATTAAATATGAAAATTCTTTAATAAGCTATAAAATAATATTAAACGGTAGAATATTTTCAGAAAATTTAAGGAGAATGTTCTCAAATTACAATACTGTTGATCTTGAGAATATTCTTAAAGGGGACGTTTATTCCTGTTCCAATAATATTGTTTCAAAGGTGAGAAAAATTTATTCGGAATTGAAAAAACCATTTTTCTTTACTGGCTATGGGGAAACAGCTTCTAAGGTTACTGGTGACGGAATGGGGGGAAGGAACTGTATGCTCTCATTCTTAATAATGAAAGAATTCAATAACAATGAAATTTTTTCCGTCATATCTTTCGCAAGTGATGGCCAGGATGGAAACAGTGGCCTTGCGGGCGCTATTGTAAATACGAACATTAAAAAAATGATAGATGTCAATGAGATTGATAAAGAAATTTTGAATAGCAACACAGGGGGATTGGCCATTAAATATAATATAGGTTTGGATACGGGGCCAACAGGTAATAACGTTTCTGATATACTAATTGGATTTTATGGCGGTGAAACAACATGATATTAATGGGAAATAATGAAAGTTATTACATAGATGAAAAAAACAATATTTTATACAATGGAAAGAAAAAGTATCAGATCACAAAGAATATAATCTTAAGACAAGGTGATTTAATAAGAATGTTTGGACAGGAATTTTTGGTTGTAAAAGAAACACCATATAATATAAAAGATACTATGAAAAGGGGGGCTCAAATAATACAGCCTGAGACAGCCTCACTAATGGTTGCATTGAGTGGTATCAAATATGGATCTAGAGTTCTGGAGAGTGGAACAGGGTCAGGGCTTTTAACCTCTTTTATTTTGAATGCCATTGAAATAACTGAAAACTATACTGGTGTTGAAATAAACATTCAGAATATCGTTATCACACAAGATAATGTATTTAGGGCGACAGGGAAAACCCCCAAAATTTTAAATGAAAATTTTTTTGAACTTGAAAACTTTAAAACAAAATATGATGCCATATTTCTTGATCTGCCTGAACCATGGAAAAATATTGAATTTTTAAGATCAAATACTGTTAATGGTGGTTCCATAATAACGTATTTACCGACCTTTGATCAGGTAGAAAAGACGGTAAGTGAGATGACTGACTATGGTTTCAAACACATGGAAAGTTTTTGGATTTCTAAAACAGGTCTAATTGTAAGACAAGGATCTACAAGGCCAGAGAATTTCAATTTAACATATTCAGGTACTGTTTCTCATTTCATTAAATCAGTAAATACATCAGTTGATATTGAATGACATAAAATTTAGAAAATTATGCATAAACATTTTATTTTTATATATAATATAGTTTAACAGTGGCAGAGATTACATCAACACAATTAAGGTATTATGAATTGAAAAAAATTAATAAATTCGAAGTATCAATATGCTTTATAGGTACCTATAGAGGGAAGGAATCTCTGTTAATTGATTCAGTTGAGAGCATTTCTGAAATATGCACAGACATGAACCTTGAATTCGAAATGAGAATCATAGATGCCACTGGAAGAGGAATAAGTGAAAATTCATTAAATAAAATTAAAAAACAGGTAAATACCTTTATAATTTATGAATCCACAAAAAAATCAAAAGGGGAAATAAAAAATCTAATAACAGAAGAGACAAATTGTTCTCATATCTGTCTTTTTGATTGCGAAAAGAAATATGAGATAGAATTTGCAGATTTAATTTACAATTTTGTAAGAAATAAGGAAAAGAATATCCTGTTCAGTGACATTTTGGTCATACCAAAAGATCTGATTGCTGAAAAATATAAATGGTCTGATTTGAATATTTCAGAAGATATAGATTTTCTTGCTAAATTGTGTGGAAAAATTAACATAATTTTCTATCCCACGGAGGGAAGAAAAACGTTTGAAAGATTTCTCATATATAGACCTTCACAGGTTAAATCACTCTACGAATATAAAAACGCTGGAAAATTGAAAAAGTTCAAGCTCATGGGGGATATGATAAAGGGGTGCAATTACAGATACAGAGATCTATCCTTGATTGATTCTTTGTGGAGAAAATCATCCTTTAATGGTAAACTCTCAAACTTTTTTGCCTACGCTTATTTTAAATTAAGCAGCAATATGAAAAGAAGAAAAAATCAGAGCAATTATGTCATTATTATGGAAAATATGATAGAGTCAGTACTACTTGGAGAATATATGAAGTTTAATATGTTCAGAATGCCTGTTTTTGTGGGCTTTAATGAACTAGATAAAAAATTTTTATCTGAAAAGAGTGACGTTTGGAAAACTATAAAACCAAGCTCAAGGAAGATATTTGAAAGACAGATAAAATCAGAAGAAAGAAATCACGAAATTGAAAAATGAGTGAATTATTTTCATAATTAAAAATATTTTAATTTTATCAGGAATAATTTTCTGTGAAATTTTTTCCTTTGTTATTCATATTATTATTGATTCCCCATATACACTTTAGTGAAGATTTTGGAGTTCACACACACAAAATTAACAAATTAAACCTAAACAGTACACTTTATTATTACGGAAATTTAACTATTAATAGCTCAAACCAATCAATTCTATCCAACTACACCCTTATATTTACTTCACCAGGAATACATCACTTAACTTTACACGGATATCTGAAATCCTGCAATCTTATCATTAAGGATTATTCTGGCTTTTTGAATTTACTTGTTTATAATTCAACAATAAAATTTTACAATTTTACCCTTCAGATTAATGGAAGTTTTAATTCATTTAACTCAAACATAACACTGATTAACTCAGATATTGGAAACAGTGATTGCTCTCCTGCCCAGGAATTTTATAAAAGTAAGATTCAAATGATTCAAAGCAAAATATATCCGCCTCGTCTAAAATCAATAAGCCGTGTAATTGTAAGTAAATATATTCAGAATGGCCAACCTATTTCAAAAAATGGTTCATATTACTTCAAAGAGGAGTCTCAAAATTTTTACAATGTTTCCATAACTTCAGTTAAAATTTCATTCGATTACAATTTAATTCAGAACAATACAATCATGAATTTAACAATACCTGAATATAATATAAAATTTAATACACTTATTTACAATCAAAATAATACATTTTCAGAGTATATAAATTTAGATAAGCCAATAAATTTCTGTCATTCTGAAGATTTTTGCCTGAAATTTAATTTCACCGAAAAAACACAAATATCAGTCAAGAACGCATCAATAAGTCTCATTTCAAACTGTTCAGTGAAAATATATGATTACACTCATAACTACATAATATTAAATGCTAGCAGTATTACTTCAATGTCATCATATTTTATGATTTCATTTTGTGAAAAAACAAAAAATGGATTCTTGAACAGTCTTTTTAAGGGAATAATTGAGAGTAAAAAATCCGTTTTGACATTGATTAACTCCTCTTTTCCTTTATGGAATGATAAAGAGGATCTGCCCATATTCTTAAAATTTAATTCCTCATTTAAATTCTACAAAAATGTTAAAGTGAGTTTTATATTTGGAAATAAGATAGTTATTCCAAAAATTAAGTTCAACTCAAGCAATCATTTATTAATCAGTAATGGAAAAACCTATCTATGCTATTTCAGCCAATTTCATAACATGACACTATTTAATACCTTATGGGAATTCTCTGCAGGTAAAATTATTAAATATCTTTCATTTAAAAGATATGAATTTTCTAAGGGAAATTCATCGTTCGTTTATTCTTTTCAAAATTATTCCAGTATAAATGTTTCATATGATAAATCAAGAAATTATGATACTTTTGTTTATTATATTTATTTATCTCAATATGGCATAGGAGATCCGGAAAATGTTGTCATTCATTTACAAAATAAATCTTACTTCATAGCGGTATCGCTAACCAAGGGCAAAACAATTGAAAAAACAATTAATGTAAATTTAGAAAAAACTCGTTGGCTTAATCTTTCTATTACTTACTTTAATGGTGTATGCAATATTTCATCGAACATATTTTCCGAAAAAATTTTCAAACACATATTAAAGTCTGATAATAGTAAAGTGCCCTATTTTTCCTTATTGTTTGAAAATCAAAGTTATAATTCTATTAATGATACAGTGGTAATATACACTACAAAAAATAATATTACATTCGAAATTACTGGATCTGGTTTTTACGTGCCTTTAAATTCTTTTTTAATGACAAATAAAAGTTGTTTTCTAGTCAATTTTACCATCAAGAAAGGTAGAATCTATTTCAAAATCGAAAATTTAAAAAGCATATCAATATTAATTAATAGCACAAAGCTTGATGTTAAACAGTGTGAGTATTTATGTGAACCATATGGAAACTATACTTTACAATATTTTAATGGTAATTATGAGAAAAAAATCAAGATATTTCTAGAAAGCAGTAGTCTCTACATATGTTTACAATATTATCAAAACAACAGAAATATATTAATTGATACAGTACCTTCAATTATAATTTTGTTTATTATTATTACTTATGTTAGAATGAGATTTGTCAGCGTCTGTCCATTATGCCAAAAAAGGATTAAATTCCTTGAAAGACATAAAAACCATTAATTAAATGTTTGGGCATATGAAACATTAAAATACTGATCTACCAAATCAGTCCTGAAAAAAAATGAAATGGTGGTTAACTCTGGTTTCATAAAATCAGAGATCTGTTTGTAAAGTGCCCTAAAACTAATGTTTTGAAGATTTTCATAAACATATGTATAATTATTAACTAACTTTACATAACTTTTCGATGAATTTATAAGTACAAGATTTAAATTTTCGTTTACATTTATACATATGCCGTATTCAGTATTATTTGTTATTCTACTTCCATTAATTGAAACTCTGTAATACATATTGTTTTGAGAGAGGTATGAAAGGTTGAAATAACGATCTTTCATAATAAATGAGTCTGAACCGTTTCTTGTACTTTTAACTGTAAATGATAGACTGCATATGGATTTGGATATTCCATAATTAAAGGAAACATTTGACATGGTAGCTTTCCAATCCAGAAATGGTTCCCCATTAAGGTTAGTTGGAAATGTAAGATTTGGGTTTGAAAAATATGAACCAGATTGCATTTCCGTGGAACTCGATTGAAAATACTGTCCTGTAACAACGTAATATGGTTGTATTCTGAATGTGGAGTTTTGTTTCAACAAATACAAATAAGATTCTGGTTTAGCAAATATGGTATTAAATCCAACAGATACTGGTTCGTCACTTTCCCATATAAGACCGTTATAATCCACATTTAGTGGATAATCTGGAATAATCCTGAAATAAAGAGGAACAATTGACTTCATTCCGTTTAAAGGATTATATGAGATATTTATTTTCATCTGTGTGATATATCCTGGAATTGATGAGTTATCATAGTAAGCATCAATGCTATTTATTTTAAAAACGTTGCCAGTATAATATTTATCCTGAATTACAATTATTCCAGAACCACCTGCAAGTGTCAGGATTAAAATAATGAAGAGTGTGGAAAACAAATGTCTGCGGTCATTACTATTTTTTAATAACTTTTTGATGCTCGAAAAATAATTGAAATTTGATTTTTTTTCCTGTACTATCAAATCCGATGAAAAGTCCTGAATTTCATTTCTTTCTTTATTAAAAACAACATAGGAGAGTATTACCAATCCAATCCAATCAACAAGATATCCCATCAGAACCCTGTAATTGAAAAGAAAAATTATAATTGGAAAAATAAACAAAAAATATTTGAGTTCATTATATTTTAATATATATAGCAGGACTGATGTAACAAATACAAAAACGAATAAAAATGTGAAAACTTTTGGACTCAGATTCACAAATCCTGAAAATGAAAGGGAGGAGAAACCTAAGCCTATACCTATAACAGGCTGAAATTCAGCCTCGACAATATTGTTCAACCAATCATGTGGCTGCATTATTATAAACGGAAGATTTGTGGCAAAAAATGTTATGATTGTACCTGATAAAAAACTCAATGCGCTTCTAATTTGAGCATGTTTTCTATATAGATCAGATTCCTTGAAAATATAAATCAGAAAGAAGGGTAAAAGAATAATTGGCAACTGTTTTGCGGAAATTGCCAAACCGAAAAAAAGGCCTGAGATAACTGGTTTTTTTCTGAAGAAAAATGCCATAAATACAAAAAATACCCAAATTATGTCAGTTGAGCCCCCAACTGAAAAAGCAAAGAAAATGCTTTCAACTCCGAACAGAAGAATTATTATTGGTGAATTTAATAAAAGATTCTCTTTTTTCAGATATAAAAATGTAGAAAGAATTAGCAGAAAAGTAGTAAAGTAAAGAACATAGTAATTAGGTAATGAAAATACAACAACTGGTATAAAAACAAGAAAAGACATTGCCGGATAAAGAAGATAGTTAACATTACCTCCATACAAAGAAGGTGTAATATAGTTTGGATTTGGAGGAAATTGCTTGAAAACTTGCTGCATTAGACTGTTAATATATGGGTCTTTGCCTTCCAGAAAAAGACGGGCAGCAAAATTTTCAATGATTATTTCATCAGTGTTGGAATTTGCAATATAGTATCTGATTATAAAAAGGGATACAATGGCAAATAAAATAGATCCAATCAAATTAATTGTCAAAATTAAGTTATTATTTTTTATTTTTTTAAAAACTAAGGTTAAATCTGCCAGGCCCGTTAAAATTGTTAAGATAAGAAATATGATTGCGTATACGTTAAAATATGATATAAAATTTAAAAGCAAAAATGGAAAGGCTATTAATATTGCCCCAAACATTAAAATATAAAAATCCTGATTTTTAGATAATAAATCTTTTTCTTTTCCTTCCATTTTTCCCTTCTAATGTTTATTGTCAACTATTATTTATAAATATCATAGATGCCATACAAGACCCTGGCTGCCTCCGAAGTTAGCTCCAAATGCCCCAATTATTCCAATTACATCGGCCAATACAAGAGGGATACCAAAGAATGTTAATAGAATTATCAGGGCGAAATTTATTGCTGATCCAAGACTTGATGTCATGTTGTACTTTGCAAATCTCTGTATGACTGTTCCTTTTGATCTTCTCTTTCTATAAGTCCAGAAATTATTCATTAGAAAATTAGTGATTATTGAAACTTCAAGTGCAATTAGAATTGCCATATATCTATAAAGATGGAGGTAGTCCGCAGTGTAGTCAAGAAGAGCTACATTTACAGCAGCACCAACAATACCTACAAATAGAAATTTTATCATTTGATAGTTTGAAAGTTTGAAAATTAGCATTATATATTTTATGAACTCTTTCATACCAAGTTTGCTTTTTCCATATGCGCGCCTTGAAAAGTTAATTGGTACTTCAACAATCCTCCTTTTCCCTGCTATAACCAGTATCTCCAATAGTATTTTATAACCACTTGATTTTATTTGATCTGGATCTATTATATCTTTCTTAAAGGCGAAAAATCCAGACATTGGATCCCTAATTCCCTCTGTTTCCTGAATGTTTATATGCGCAATTAGGGTTGCAACTCTGGATATTAGCTTTCTTGGAAGGCTAAATTCTACCTCTCCACCCCTCACATATCTAGAAGCAATAGCTATTTCATAACCTTCATCCAGTTTTCTTATGAGCTGAGGTACAGTCTCTGGAGGGTGCTGCAAATCACTATCCATAACAATTATGTATTTAGAAGATGAATTTTTAATCCCTTCCTTTACTGCAGTTGCAATACCTAGCTTACCTGACCTGTGAATTACCTTAATACTTCCATATTTTTTAACAAGTCTTTCTGCAACATCGCCTGTTCCATCAGGACTGTTGTCATCTATTACTACTATTTCCAAATCTATATTAAGAGACATCAGCCTGTGTATAAGAACGGGCAGATTTTGTGCCTCATTATAAGTTGGCAAAATTACAGAAGCCTTAGGTATAACCATGTCTTATCCATTAATATTTATGGATATAAAAATTTTAATGAAAATAATGTTTTTTCTACATATATAATTATTTTATCATACAATTGTCTTCGCAACAAGATCACTTTGATCGAATATAATTAATTTATAGGTTAAACTTGGATCCAGATAATATAATGGTGAAGATGCCGTCAATATAAATGTTTTAATTTGTCCATTGCTTATGTTAGTACCACTTACATTCCATATGTATCCGTTTGGATCCGTGAGAAATCCAGACTGCAATATTCTGAAAAAAACAGATTCGTTTTTATTTCCTCCCGTATACAATAAAGTAACATTAATTTCATATATATATGGTCCTGATGATGTTTGTTTATAATTTTCTTGAATTTCAATAATGTGTAAATCACTTCTGTAGTCAGTTATTTCCTGATATGCCACCAAAGAAGGCAATATCAAACAGATTGATATTATGATAGCTATCAAAATTTTTTTCCTGTTTAAAATTCTTCTGTAAAATGTTCTTATTTTTGAATTATAGTTTAGTTTGTAATTGATTTGTTTTAATTGATCATTTTTAGATGAAGGAGATATTGAATTATTACTTGGAAAATATTCTCTTATCTCCCCTAAGAAGGGTATTGCCATCAATGGCCAGTATATGAAATAATTTTCTAGTACCCTGTAATTAAAAATCATTATTATTATGGGAAATACCGGAAAAGCAAACTTCAAATTTTTATATTTTGTTATGTACAATAATAGCAGAAGGATAATAAAAGATATCATCAAAGAGTCAAAAAATGGCCTTGCAAGCTGTGGATAATAACCGGCAAAACTCAACTGTGATGGGCCAAAACCTATCCCTATTATCTGTGCGCTCTCTGGTGATAAGATATCCCTAAAGTAAGCTGATGGATTCCATAAGATAAAAGGTAGATTAAGTATAAGAAATGTTAAAACAGAAATGAAGGTAAATTTAAGCATTTTGTACAAACCATTCTCTCTATAAAGAAAGTAAAGGAAAAATGGTAATAAAAATACTGGAGTTTGTTTCAAGGACAGTGCAATTCCAAAGAAAATTCCAGACAATTTGTATTTTCTAAAATAAATGAATGAAAGTGCTGTGAAAGTTACCCAGATTATGTCAGTTATTCCATGAAATGAAAATATCATAACATTGATGTCAAAAAAAAACAGAGCCACTACGAAGGGTATTAAATATGTCATCTGTTTAGCTCTCATATTTTCAATGATTAATAAAATAAGTAAAAATAAAAAGAATATCAATACAATATCGGGATTCACACCAATTAAAACTGATGGTAAAAATATAAGGAAAGACATTGCAGGATAACTGAGTGAATTAACTATGGAACCTACCGTAGTGGGAGTTAAACTTGATTCTGACAAACCGTTACTTAAAAAGTAAGAATATGGAACATTTACTGTGTAAGGGTCTTTAAAATGTAAAATTGAATATATGGCATATTTTTCAATTATGATTTCATCTGTGAATATTTCTCTTATCTCAAAAAATGAAGAGACAAATAAGGAAATCAAAACGATTGACACTATGAATGGAATTCTATAGTTATAAATTTTCTTAAATATCTGAGACTTAGTAAATGAAAAAGAGTATAAAATTATAAAAAAACCCAAAAAATTTATTATGAATTCAAGAAAAATAAAGGTGGGAGAAGAGTAACCTACAACATTATAGATGGCATATGGAACAGAGAGAACTATAATTCCCAGAGACAAAATTCCAAGTTTTTCTATTAATAACTTTTCCGAATTATGTTCCATGTTTTTATATCCTCTCTCGATCCCATATGTTAAATTTATAATAAAAAGATAATTGAAAAAAACACAACTAAAAAATATATCTGCATAATTATGAAGAGTGCGTCTTTGCTTTTTTCTCTATACCAACATAAACATGGGAGGGGGTGTGGAGAGGTGGGTTCTAAACACAATTAGTGGTATAAAGGAAAAATTCAGTGTATATGTTATACAGGGTAAATATTATGATGTGAAAAGATTTGACAATTTAGAAAAATTCGATTCCTTAGATATTGATTTTATTGAGGCGAAATTAAACTTTTTAAGAAAATCAAGGCTTTTATCTATTGTTTTAGATAATGCTATTATTCCATTTTCGGTATTAATATTTGCAAGAAAATATAAAAAAAACTTATTGGATAGTTTAAAAGATACTGACACAGTATACCTTACAAAAAATCAATATTGGAGACTATTCAAGGGGAAAAGAATTATAGGCTCTTGCCATACTGAACTGAATTCTGACAGTTTTTTAAATGTGTTAAAGGCAAAGATGATAGGGTATAACCTAATTTATAAAGGGATTGATAATTTTCATTTGTTTCCAGGAAGAGATAAAATAAAAGTTGAAATTGGGATAAGTAAAAATGTTTTTGAAATACCAAACGGTACCATAGATAAATTTTTTGAAATTGAAAAATCAGGTTCTCCTAAATTTCTTTATGTAGGGAGATTGGAAAAAATAAAGGGTATAGATAGACTACTAAATCTATGGATAAAAATGGCAGATGAATCTTGCCATCTTATAATAGTTGGTGCGGGAAATATTAATGCTAGGAAATTTTCAGAAAATAAAAGTAATATTTATTATGCAGGGAAAGTAGATGATGAAACTCTCAATAAACTATACAATGAAGCAGATGTTTTTATTTATCCAACAAGATGGGACTCATTCCCAAACACCATAATAGAGGCACTTTCTGGTGGATGCTATATTATTACATCCTCATTTTTGAAAAAAGCGTTTCCAGAAATATCGGATAATAAAAAAATAGGTTTCACAGTAAATAACTGGGAAGATGAGTTTGAAGATGTACTAAATTTTGTTAAGGAAAACTTAGATTATATCAGGAATAGTAGATCAGAAAGGCATAATTTATTTAAGGAAAAATATGAATTAAATATAGTAAATAAGAAAATTTCATCTATGGTATATAATGTAAGGAAAATGAAGGAAAAATTATAAAAAAAGTTCAAAAAATTAGGGTGAAATAATGGATGTAACATTTTCAGTGATCATAACTGCTCATGACAGAAGAAAATATGTAAGGGATGCCTTTAAATCGGTTATTGAACAAACAAGAAAAGACCTGATTAAGGAAATCATTGTAGTAAAAAATTATGAAGATGAATCCATAGATAAATATATTTTAGAAAACGGAGGTAAAACCTTAATAGAAAAAGATAGGAAATTCGGGGCCAAACTTTCAGTTGGAATGGAAAATTCCAATGGGGATTACATCTGTTTTCTTGATGATGATGATCTGTTTGCCCCTGATAAAATAGAATTATTGAACAATTTTATTGCTAAAAATCATTACCCTTTGTATATACATAACAAAATGGTCTTTATTTTCGAAAATACCTCATTGAATGATTACACTACACATAAAAGGACAGGGGAATATTCGGTTTTTTCTTCCGAAAATATTAGATTAAATCCATCAATAATAGGAAAGAATAAAATTGACTGGTACTGTTCCTGCATAACAATTAAAAGGAGTGAATATATAAAATGGACCTATTTCTTAAGAAATTCGGGAAGAAGTCTGGACAAAATACTATTTCTAATTGCTATTAATGAAAAGAATTCCAATATCATGTCAATAGAGGATAAACTTACCCTTTACAGAAAACATGAAAGTGTAACAGGAATTTATGAAAATGTTAAAAATTTCAGGTCCAAAAGGTTGAACTTTTTAACCGAATCTGAACTGGCATTGATTGAGTTTTATAATAATTCAAATAAAGCTAATGTTGAAAAAATAATGAACTATGTATTATGTAAAATTAGGTCAAATATTGCTATTTTCCAAAGGGAGAGAAAAAAGAACTTTCAAAAAACATTTATTTGTACTTTAAAAATAGGCATCACTTACAGGGAAATTGATTCCATTGTTCTATCTGTTCTGTTAATAATTCACCTCATAGCACCAGAAATTTCAGCCATTATTTACAGATTTTTACAGTTAAATACAACTTAATTATCTCCCTTTAAATATATTTCGTTGAATTTTGTCCTTATCTTTTCAAGCTTCTCATGACTTTCTAAAAAATTAAAAAACCATATGCCAAAAATTGAAAGAAGCATTTCAGGGACTACATTTGTAACTTTCAGTTTTGATTTTGATTTGTCTGACCATCTTATACCAACCTCGGTTATTTTGCAACCTGATTTTTTAAGATGGAAAAGAAGAGAAATGTCAAATGCCCAATCATTAACCTTAACTTTATTTATTACTTGATCTATATTTTTTTTCATGAATATCTTCAAACCACATTGAGTGTCGTTTACATCAATTTTTAAAATAAACCTTGTTAAAATATTGAACCCTCTGCTCAAAAGTCTTCTTAATAATTTTTGCCTCTTATCAACCATTGAATCTTTTCTGTATCTTGAAGATATTATGGCGGTGTTTTCAGATATCATGTCTCTTAATCTTTTGATTTCGTCCCCTTTAATGGAACCGTCTGCATCAACATATCCAACTATGTCTCCGTTAGAGTTTTTAAAACCCTCTAGTATTGCTCTACCCTTTCCAAGCCTCTGATTATAAACCAAAACTTTTGCACTGGGATAGTTAACATTTACTATTTCCGGGGTTTTGTCATTACCATCAAATACTACTATCAACTCAAATAGTTCAGGCAGATTTTCTTTTATTGAAATTAGGACATCAAGAATACGATCTTCCTCATTGTAAGCAGGAATTACAAGTGAAAATCTTAAATCTGCCATTTGATTGCTATCACTCCAATAATAATTAATGTTTACAATAAAACTTTTACAACAAACTTTATATTAAGATTTAATCTAAATCAATAATCTTATAAAAATGAATAAATAACAATTGATTATTTCTAATGAGATAATAATATGGAAGATGAAAAATATGACGCTTTGATCATAGGGGCTGGAACCGCAGGATTATCTGCAGGAATAAGTCTAAAACGAAAGAAATCCTCATACATAATTATGGATAAAAAAAGTGAGATTGGTAAACCTGTCAGGTCCACAGGGGCAGTTTCAAAATACTGGGCTGATAAGCTCAAAATGCCTGTCAATAGTAATATTGTTTCTTCTGAGATTTATGGGATTAGCTTCAGAACAGATAAGGGGAAAAAAGTAAATCTTAATTATGATACGCCGGTAGGATATGTTTATGATTTTACCGCATACGAGAAATATCTTGCATATGAGATGGGGGGAAAACTCAATATTAAAATGAATACCTTTGTTAAAGATATAAAAGATAATAAGGTAATAACTGAAAATGGAGAATATAAAGCAGATAATCTGATAATAGCCTCAGGTCCTACCTCAAACTTTTCAAATCTTTTTGAAAAATCAAAATCACTTGTTGGTTATGAAGAAACTCGGGAACTTGATGGTAGGACCGATTATCAGATGATTCTCTGGTTCAGTGATATGGCGCCTGGAGGATATTTTTGGGATTTTACTGAAAGCAAAAACACTAGAAAGATAGGTGTATGTTATTTTCCACAGCAGGGCTGGAATCCAAGGGAAGTTTTGAAAAAATTTACAGAAAAAAACAAGGAACTTGATGGGGATGTTGTTCATACAATGGCTCACCCAATACCCTTAGATGAGCCTAAGGAAACCGTAATCAATGGAAACAGACTTTTCTGTGGTGATATGGTGAATGCAGTTTTAAACACAACGGCTGGGGGTCTGCAAGGAGCCTTCTGGACAGGCAGAGAAGCTGGAATTGCAGCCGCAGAAAAGAATCCTCAACTCTATCAAAATCAGTGGGAACAGAACATTAAGCCTTGGCTGGATAAGCACAGAGAATTGTTTTTAAAACTTCATAAAAATGGGGTTAAATCAATAGAGCACTACATGACAATTTCCAAACTTATTCCCATGTCTATAAAGAAAAAGATGTTTGGAGGTCTTTGACTAAAACAGTATTATTTATACTTAATCTTGTAATACACCTTAAATGCCCTCTGAACCGGAGAAAAAATATTTTAAATGCAACCCTGAAGAAAGGGCAGCTTTTGAACTTGGAATTAAACTTTCAACCATACATCATCAATTTATAGGTATGCCTTTCAGAAACTCATCCAGATATGAGGTTGCAAAATTAATCGAAGAAAGTATATCGTCTCAACCCTATGTTGAATATGTAAAAGTTGAGATACTGGAAAGTGAAGAAAACGGATATGGTTATTCTACAATTGACCATAAAAACCTTAAGGCAGAGGTGAGAATTAACTATAATGGAATCATAAGAGTAGGCAAATTGTCTTGGATAGGTGAACTATCATATCCGCTTATGTATATGGAGGTAGAATAATGGCTGTAAAGGTTACAATAACAGGTCCCGTGGGAAATTTAAAAACTGAAACGCTGATGAAAATAATAGATATGCTCAGGGAAAATGGGAAGGAAGTACAGGGATTGCTTATGAATGAAATAACAGAAAAGGGGAAGGTGAGAGGATATTCCATTTACGATATATATTCCAAGAGAAGAGTAAATTTTGCAGATATCCAGATTGTTTCCAGGACAAAAATTGAGAAAATTGGTGTTGATTCAAAACTCTTGGATGAGGTTCTCATACCTTCCCTTGAGAGAGCCAGAGAAAATGCGGATGTAATTGTAATAGATGAAATAGGAAAATTGGATCACCTTTCAAAGGGGTCTCAGGATGAGATAGAAAAAACCCTGAAATCGAATAAGCCTCTATTAATGACAATACATAAGAAATCAAGAAATCCAGTTCTTCAGGAAATAAGAGCCCTGGAGGATGTCAGGGTTTTTGATGTTACCCCAATAAATAAAAATATTCTGCCCTACAGAATAATGAAAGTTTTATTAGGGGAGGATGGTGATTTATAAAATATATGGAGGGATCAGTAACAATAGAGACTGATAAAATAAATCAAGCTGGTCCCGGAAAACCTTTCCCTGGTTTTATTAATGCTGAACAGAGACTTAACAGGGATTCCACAGTAGCCTTCTGTTTGAATTCTGATATCAAGACATATTTTGACGGCTTCTCAGCAAGTGGAATAAGGGCTTTAAGGATTGCGAAAGAAACAACCATAAAACCTATTGCTGCAGAAATTAATCAAAAGGCTTATAATATTTTACTGCAAAATATGAAATATAACAATGTGGACTTTGAAACTCATAATGATAGTTTTGAAAGCATTATCTCCAACTATCATTTTGATTTTATAGACGTTGATCCATATGGATCGGTAATTCCATATATCGACATTTCCCTGAGATTTGTAAAAAATCACAAATACGTGGCTTTTACGGCTACTGATCTTAGTGTTCTTACAGGTTCAGTGGAGAAAAAAAACAGGATTGTTTATGGAACAAAAATTCCAGATAACAATTTCAGACATGAGGCGGGAGTGAGAAGTCTCATAGGAAATATTGCCAAAAGGGCAATTTCACTGGAATCAGGTATTAAGGTGGAGATGGCTTTCTGGCATTCCCACTATTACAGGGTTGTATTAAGTGTTCATAGAGGCTACGAGAATGCAATAAAAACTGAAAACTTAATTGGATACTTCAATCCGAGGACTATAGATCAATTTTATGAGGATGACCATTACGGACCTTTATGGATGGGTAAACTTGAAAATAAAAACTTAAAAATTAAACCTGAAAATGTCGACGAGAAAAATTGGGAATTTTTGAGTTCTTTGCAAAATGAGGATCTTTCACTTTTCTTTATTGACGTGGAAAGAACATTTTCCATCAGAGGAAGAAATTTGCCCTCAATGAAAAAAATCAGAGAGATTTGCCACAAACATAATTTGAAATTATCAAGAACTCATTTCTCAGTCACAGGAATTAAATCTGTAAATCTGGGAGAAACTAATCAGATTCTACTTGAAAGTATAAAATAAAAAATTGATCTGATTAGATAAGGATAAATAAATATTAGAATTGAGGTCTAAAATGAATCCGGTATTAAGGCTTTTCAGGCCGGTCAATGGGATTATGGCAATATTTGGAACCGTAATATCATCCATAATTGCCTCAGGCCTTATTGTTCTGAATTCTTATTGGATATTGATAACAGGATCAATGTGTGCATTTCTAGTCCTCAGTGGGGGAAATATGCTTAACGATCTGCTAGATGCTGAAACTGATAAGATAAACCACCCTGAGAGACCAATACCAAGCGGAAAAATTAAGAAAGAAACTGTTAAAATAATGTTTGTTTCAACCTTCATAATTGCGGAGGTCCTGGCACTTTTATTTTTAAATTTTTACGCTTTCCTTGTTGTTACCTTTGCAATAATTCTACTGGTTACTTATGAAACAAGGGCAAAATATACGGGTTTACCTGGAAATATAATAGTAAGTGTGCTAATTGGAATGCTATTTATTTTTGGAGGTACACTTTTCCTTAAAATTGATAGAACTATCCCAATGTTTTTACTTGCAACTTTTTCAAACGTTTCCAGGGAACTTATAAAAGATACAGAAGATATGGAAGGGGATAAGGATAGAAAGACCTTTCCCATTACCCATGGAAGAAAAACTGCACTGAATCTTTCCACAATATTTATAGCATTAACCGTATCAATTTCTTTTGTTCCGTATATTTTGAAAATTTTTTCTTTCTATTATCTAATCCCATTATCAATATGTGACGCCCTGTTCATAATGACTGGAATAATCCAGTACAAAAGTGAGAAGAAGGGACAGAACCTTTCAAAACTATCAATGATAATGGGTCTCATATCTTTTACTGTAGGTGGTCTGACTTGAATGTATTGAAAAACATAGAGGATAAATGCGGAAAAATTCCACAGCATATGACTTTGATAGATCCTGCAACATCTGGTTCAGAAAAAAGTGCCTTTATAGCATCAGAAGCTGAGAGGGCTGGCACAGATTACATACTAATAGGCGGTAGCACAGATATAGGTATGGAACTTATGGAAAAAACCATCTCTCTAATAAAAGAGAAACTGAATATTCCAGTCCTAATATTTCCAGGTTCTGCAAAAATGATTGCAAGAAATGCAGATGCACTTTTATTCATGTCTCTTTTAAATTCCTCAGATCCGGAGTTTATAATATGGCATCAAAAGGAAGCTGCTTTTCATGTTAAAATGTTCGGAATCGAAACCATTTCAATGGGATATATTGTGGTAGAGCCAGGGATGACTGTTGGAAGGGTAGGAAAGGCAATGCTTATTGGGGAGAAAAATATGCAGGAAGCACCAAAGTATGCACTTGCTGCTGAACTTCTAGGAATGAAAATGATATATCTAGAGGCTGGCAGTGGAGCACATAAACCGGTTCCCACTGAAATGATTAAAATGGTGAAGGAAGCAATTTCCATACCTTTAATTGTTGGGGGCGGTATTCGAACAGAAATGGCTGCAGAGAAAGCAGTTAAATCAGGTGCTGACATAATTGTTACTGGAACAATAGCTGAAAAATCTGAAAACGTTTTCAGGGATTTACATCCAATCATAAGGAAAATAAAAATGATCCAAAGGTAAAGTAATTTTAATATAAACACAATATGGTGTTAAGATGGTCAGGATCAGAATTGAAATCAGTTATAATCAAGGGGTTGAAGACCCTGAGGCTTCCACGTTAAGGCATAACCTGGACATCCTCGGTTTCAACGATATTGATGAATTGAAGATTTTAAAGGTATATGATCTGGAATTTTCTCAGGATATTGAAACAGCAATGAAATCAGCAAAGATGATAGCAGAAAACATTCTGATTAATCCTGTTATTAACAATTATAAGATCCTGATTTTGGAAGAGAAGTGAAAAAGCAAATGCCATCGACTGAAAGTTTTTACAATCAGATTAACATTATTGGAAAAAATGAATTAGAACTCATGGAAATCAATAACATTATGAGATTGGGTCTCTCAGTCGAGGAGATGATAAGATTAAGAAATTATTTTGAAAAATTAGGTAGAGAGCCTACAGAAACTGAACTTCAGGCAATGGGTCAGGCATGGAGTGAACATTGCTGTTATAAATCTTCAAAATTCTACCTTAAAAAATTTTTTTCTGGATTCAGAACGGAAGATGTCATTCTTGCAATGGAGGACGATGCAGGCATAATGAAGGTTAGTGATGATCTTGCCTATGCAGTTAAAATGGAAAGCCATAATCACCCAAGTGCTGTTGAACCATATGGAGGAGCTGCAACTGGTGTTGGTGGTATAATAAGAGATGTTCTATGTATGGGTGCACAGCCTATTGCTTTAATTGATTCTCTTTACCTTGGTAATGGAAAAAATAAAAAAAGAAAATCATTTCTTAATTTCAAGTTCATAAATGAAAATGTGGTTGGGGGAATAAGGGATTATGGGAACAGAGTTGGAATACCAACCATTGCGGGAAGTCTTTGGTTTTCTGAGCACTTTGATGGAATCCCACTTGTAAATGCAGGTTGTCTTGGAATAATGAAAATAAATGATCTTTGTAGAAGCAGGGTTGGAGGAGTTGGTGAGATACTCATACTTGCAGGAGGAAGAACAGGAAGAGACGGAATACATGGTGTAAATTTCGCCTCAAGGGGTTTGATTGAAGATAATGAAAACAGAAAGGCTGTTCAGTTAGGTAATCCAATAGTCAAAGAGCCATTAATTCATGCAATTCTTGAGGCAAATCAGGAGAAATTGATCAGTGGAATGAAGGATCTTGGTGGGGGAGGTCTTTCAAGTGCTTCTGGTGAAATGTGCCTTTCAGGTAATACAGGTGCAGAAATTGATCTATCAAAGGTTATTTTGAAAGAGAAAGATATGGAACCCTGGGAAATCTGGATAAGTGAAAGCCAAGAAAGAATGCTTTTGAGCGTTAAAGTGGAAAATGTGGAAAGAATAAGGGAAATTTTTGAAAACTGGGGCATTGAATATTCAGTCATAGGAAAAACAGTTTCTGGAGAAAGAATGAAACTTTTTTACAATGACAGAATAGTTATGGATCTTTCTTTGAGATTTCTTACGGAGGGGCCGGTTTATGCAAGGCCTTACATTCAAAAGTTTAGTGATGAATACAAGATTTTCAACATAATTAATGATCCTGCTGATTGGAATGGGGCACTTTTATCTGTTATTGGAGATTCAAACGTGGGAAGCAGAGCCAAAGTCATAAGGCAGTATGATCACACAGTACGTGGTGATACTGTATTACCACCATTGTCAGGATTTCCAAATAGAGAAACACATTCAGATTCCAGTGCAATTATTGTTGATCGTGAATCAAGGATCTCCATAGGTGTGAGTTCATCTTCCTCAGTTAATTTTACATCAATTCACCCGTATAATGGTACTCTCTTGTCTGTATGCAGAGTTTACAGAAATCTAATATGTGGAGGATTCAAGCCCCATGCAATAATTGATTCGATTAATTTTGGAGATCCTGAGAATATGCTGATTATGGGAGAGATTGTGAATTCTATCAAAGCTATCTCAGATTTTTCAAAAATTGCTTCGATCCCTGTAATTTCCGGAAATGTAAGTCTTTACAATAAAATTGATAATGAAAACATTCCAGCTGTTCCTAATGTATTGATGACAGGTGTGCTTAAGGGAAGATATCCAAACTCCCCAGAGTTTAAAGAAGAGGGAAATTCCATTTATTTTGTGGGTTCAGGATTTACTGATCTTTCAGGAAGCTTTTACTCAATAATAAATAAAATAGGTTCAGAATACGTTGATAAACCGGATATTAACTCACTTATAAAAATCTCAAACCTTATATTAGAAGGGCTTGAAAGAGAATTGATCCTATCTGTCCACGATGTTTCACAGGGTGGTTTGGGTGTTGCCATAGTTGAAATGTCACTTGGATTAAATCTTGGTGCAGACATAGATCTGACCAATGTTTCAAATTCTCCATTCATCGTAAAACTATTTTCTGAAAATGGAAATGGTTATGTGCTGGAGGTTAGAAAAAATGATGAGGAAAATCTCATTAATCTTTTTAAGGGATTTAATTGCGTTAAGATTGGATATGTTGGTGGTGAAATGCTCAATATTAAAAATAATGGAAAATGTTATATTAGTCTAAAAATAGAAGAATTGAGAAAACATTTTGATAATGCACTGGATACTGTTTTATGAATTCTGATATTGTAAAGAAAACAAGGTATATAAATGAAAAAAATGTTACAGTTGATCTTTCATACAGACTAAATTTTGATGGAACAAGATCCTGTGGTCAGATATCTGTTTTTATGGGAAAAACTAGGAATGATGAGAATTTTGAGATATATTCGGAACTTCTTGAATGTGGATTAAACAGAAACGATCTGGATAAAAGGTTTCAAAAAGTTGTGGATGAAATAATAGAGGGTAAAATTGATGTTGAACTTTAATCGAAAACTATCTCCAGCTCATCTCCGTCATTTATTTTAAGATATTCTCTCAGGTAAATACCAGATATTATCTCCACAACATCATTATAAACAGATCTAACAGGAAATATGGCCCCGCATTTTATCCCATTTATTTTGCAAGATAAAGCTTTGACTTCACCAAATGTTCGATTCTCTTCGCTGAAACCTTCTATAATAATACCTGGTTTTTCTCTTATTTCTCTCAAATATTTTTCATCGGTGGGCAAAACTTTTATGTTTAATGTTCCAGGATAGCATTTAATTCCAAGTTTATCATAAAATTGATTGTAGTAACCACTTTTTGAAATGTAGTATTTTCCCTCTCCAAGCCCTGAAAAAACTGTCCCTCTTATGGATATCTTGTGATCAAGATCAAGCAATTCTTTCAACGTCTCTAATTCTTTGTAAATTATGGAAAATCCTTTATCAGTAATTTCGATTTCCTGATTTTTTGTTCCTACATACCTCTTGATCAACTGTAGTTTTTCCATTTCTATGAGATATCTAGAGGCTGACTGTTGACTTATACCCAAATGTTTTGAAAGTTCCTTTGAGCTAATTCTTATTTTATTTTGTTTAGCTTTAACTTCTATCAGGGTCTTTAATATCTTATAAATTTTACATTCCTCAGAAATGTGATGTGTTTTCATCTGTACCATACCAATCTCCGTCCGTCCTCAATTTTCATAACCTTCACTCCCTTCTCTCTTGCAGTGATAGCAAGATCACGATCCATAGTCATAAGAATTGCGTTCTTCTCCAGACAGTAGTCCAGTATACATTTATCTCCCTTACCTTCAATTTTAATTCTTTTTAGCCATTCATATTCTTTTAGTGCTATTGAAGCAAAGTTGTTTTTGAGTGAAAGGGATCTCAACTCATGTTCCACACATTCCAGCATAACTGGATCGAAGGAAAAGGATGAATTGTAAACAACGTCCTTAAGATGAATTCTTTTTTCCACAGAATATAGAAAAATATTGGTGTCTATTACAAGTTCACTCATCTTCCTTCTCTGCAATTGCAATTTTATCCCTAATTTTCTTTATTCTTACTTTTACTTTTTGACCTTTTTTAACCCCAGGTATAATAACAGTGTATTCATGGAAGTGAGCCCTACCCTCTCCGGATGACCCAAGAGAATCAACTGTTACAGTATATGTCTTACCTTCCTCAAGATCTTCCCTGTATACGGTAAGTTCTCTTGAGGGGTTTATGGGATGAGTCGCACCGCAGGCCTTACAGACTATAAGGCTTACCCTTTTCTCCTTAAGTATTTCAGTATCTGGTGAATTGCACTCATAGCATCTAACATAGACATTGAGATAATCATCAATCTTTTCCATGAATTCTTCTTCTGTTATTTTTCTGTTTATTATGAGTCTGCGGCCGTCTATGACCATTCCCACTCCAAAAGCCTTTGTGAGGTATTTCATTATATCCTTTGGGTCCCTATTAATGAGCTCAACCATATCCATAAAATTTCTTACAATTGAGGATTTACCATCCTCTATTATTATTGCTTTTGGTATCTTCAACCTCTCCTGATTCATAGTTGCCATTGAAAGTATGTCTGATGTTCTTTCCAGTAATTTATCATATTCATCAAATTCCATAATTCATAATGTTTAATTGGTATAAAAGGTTGGAACCATCAGTTTTCATTAGATAAATGATCAACTTTTTTACTTTTAAAAAAATACACTTTGAATGAATTCAAATTTTGAGCTGATTAATACAGAAAGGAAATTGAAGGATCAGTTTGAATTTATAAATGAATACTGGGAAAATAATAATATTCCTGAGAAGGCAATGAAGAAAAATTCCGGTAAAGAAAAATTCATTTTCCTCGAGGGGCCACCTACGGCAAACGGCCTACCACACGTAGGCCATGCACTTACAAGGACAGTTAAGGATACAGTTTTAAGATACAAAACCATGAAGGGGTATGATGTCACAGGAAGAAATGCAGGCTGGGATTGCCATGGTCTTCCAGTTGAACTGGAAGCAGAGAAAAAATTAGGTCTCAAATCAAAGAAAGATATAGTTGATTTTGGTATAGAAAAATTTAACCAGTATTGTAGAGAAAGTGTTTTTCAATATATAGATCAATGGTTAAAAATGGATAAGAAGATTGGTTTCTGGATTGATCATGAAAATGCCTATATTACAATGAGAAATGAATATATTGAAAGTGAATGGTGGGCTCTGAAAAATATGTATTTAAATGGTACATTATACAAGGATTTCAGGATTTCACCCTATTGTCCCAGATGCGGAACAACTTTGAGTTCACATGAACTGGCACAGGGTTACAAAGATGTAAAGGATCTTTCTGTGTATGCAAAATTCAGAATTGAAAATGAAAATGCATCTTTTCTTGCATGGACCACAACACCATGGACCCTTCCTTCAAATATGTTTCTTTGCGTGAACGAAAATTATGATTATACATATGTGGAATTCAATGGAGAAAATTATGTAGTTGCAGATGCCCTTGTTGGAAAAATTTTTCAAAAAAATTACAGAAAATTGAAAACCATCAAAGGAAAGGAATTGCTTAACAAAAAATACACAAGACCAGTGAATTTCATACCTCTGCCTGAAAATTCAGGTTTTGTTGTTCATGGAGACCATGTGAATCTGCAGGAGGGTACAGGAATAGTTCATACGGCCCCTGCATTTGGTCAGGATGATTTTACTACAGGAAAAAAATATACAAAAGACATGATAAATCCTGTTGATCTGACAGGTAAGTTTAATGATTCCAGACTACCATGGAATGGGATTTTTGTAAAGGATGCAGACGTTGAGATAGTAAAATATCTCAAGGAAAATAATCTGGCTTTAAGAAGTGAAAGATTTGAGCATTCCTACCCTTTCTGCTACAGATGTGATACGCCTCTTTTGTACTACCCAATAGATGCATGGTTCATAAGAACATCCGCTTTTACAAAGCCTCTCATTGATAATAATGAGAAGGTTAACTGGGTACCAGATCACCTTAAGCATGGTAGATTTGGTAATTTCATTGAAGATGTTAAGGACTGGAATCTTTCAAGAAACAGGTACTGGGGAACACCGCTTCCAATCTGGACCTGCAGCAATGGTCATATGCAGGCTGTTGGTTCCATCGAGGAACTTGAAAAACTCTCTGGATCAAAAGCTCCATCTGATATACACAGGCCTTACATAGATGAAATAAGGATCAGATGCAGTGAGTGTGGAAACCAGATGGAAAGGGAACCCTATGTAATTGACACATGGTTCGATTCCGGAAGTGCTAATTATGCCTCTGTACATTATCCATTTAAAAATGTTCAGCCAAATGTTCCAGTTTCTTTTATAACAGAGGCAATTGACCAGACAAGAGGGTGGTTTTATGTTCAGCATGCTGTTTCTACCATTCTTTTCAACAAGAATGCCTATGATAATGTCTTCTGTGTTGAATTTATTTTAGACGAGAATGGAAAGAAAATGTCAAAAAGTAAGGGAAATGGAGTTTTGGCACTTGATCTTCTTGATCAGTTTGGGGCAGATCAGGTAAGATTGTTTTTCTTTTCATCACCTCCATGGAAACCAAAGCCACTTCTTACAAGAATTATCAGAGAAAAGGAATCAAAGATACTGCTAACCCTGATCAATGTTTACAATTTCTTTGCAAACAATGCCAATCTTGATAATTTCGAAAGAAAATATTCATCCAGTACAAAAAACAGACTTGATAAATGGATAATGTCATCCCTCAATACACTGATAGAAAAATGCACATCAAATATGGATCGGTATGAGATACATGAAGCAGAAAGAGATATAGAGGAATTTATATACAAACTTTCCAACTTTTACCTGAGACTTTCAAGAAGGAGATTTTGGGACGAAAACACTGATAAGAGAGATAAGGAAGATGGATACGCCGTTCTGTACACCGTTTTAACAACAGTGTGCAAATTATTGGCACCCATTGCCCCATTCACTAGTGAACTGCTTTATATGAAACTCACAAATGATGGAACTTCTGTTCATCTTCAGGATTACCCTATTTCTGATGAAAATTTGATAAACAAAGAAATAGAAATAGAAATAGACCTAGAAGAGCAGATTCTTGAGACAACCAGAAGACTCAGGCAGGAAAATAATGTGAAGGGAAGACAACCTGTAAAAGAAATATTAATTTACAGTGAGAAGAGGATAAATGTAAATGACATAAAGGATGAGTTAAATGCTAGAACTGTTAGATTCATAAGTAAAGAGGAAAGACCATTAAAAATTTCCATAATACCATCAATTCCAAAGGCTGCCCCGGTTTTAAAAAACAGAATACCTGATTTTATAAGGTTTATTGATGAAATTAATAAAGAAGGAAAACAGGTAGAACTTATTTCAAAGAATATGAAATTTGGAGATATGGAAGTTTCTGATGAGTGGTTCGAGATAATTGAAGAAAATCTTAAGGGATATGTTTCCCAGAAAGAAAAAGATTTTCAGATTTTTATAAACCTTGAGATGGACAGTGATCTTGAACTGGAGGGCATTACCAGAGATATAATAAGAAGAATTCAGGTGATGAGGAAGGATATGAACCTTGAATATTATGAAGAGGTAGAAACCGAAATTTCAGGCGATGATAAAATAATAGAAAGTGTTATTAAATATGAGGATAAAATCAAGAGGGAAACATTGAGCAGGAAGATATCAACTGGAATCCTGAGTGATGAAAAAAAGGATGGTAAAATGTGGGAGATAGAGGATCACAGGGTTTTAATTTGTCTCAGAAGGATCAAAGAAAGTGCTCCCAACCCCTAAAATTAATTTTATTCCAGCGTTCTCCATCAAAGAGCAAATTGTCCCCATCCCAAATATCACCAATATAACTTATTTTTATATTTTCATCCTCCATTTTTGTTACGAATTTAGAATAATCCTCCTGCTCTATTGTGAAAAGAAGTTCATAATCACCTCCGTAATTTATTATTTCCATCTCTTCCTTTCCTGTAATTTTTTTTGCCTTACCAACTTCCGGAGAAAGGGGAATCTGATCCTTGATAATTCTGAAACCAAAACCGTAATCCCTTTTCATTTGATATATTGCCCCGAATAAACCGTCAGAAAGATCCATCATAAATCTTGCCCCTGAATCTGCAATTTTAATGCCTTCATTTACTCTTGGAATTATATCAATTATATTTTTTCCATTTTTAACCTTGTCCACTCCCATGGAATACAAGAGGTAGGATGCTCCCTTTGATCCTAATTGATTTGTGACACAAAGTACCTGGCCTTTTTTTATGTTCGAACGAAATGTTACTCCATTTTTTTTTCTGTTACCTATACAAATTCCGGTAAAGATGGTTGAGTCTCCACTCTTTGTATCACCTCCAATGTAATCTGTGGTAAATTTTTCCAGAGTATGGTGAAGACCTTCTACGAATTCCTTAATATAATATGTGTCTGTGTTTTTTCCTATAACATAAGATGCCATGAATGATTCCGGAGTGGCCCCCATCGCAGCAATATCGCTCAAGTTTATTGAACCAAAAAACTTTCCAGCTTCATATGGGCTGCATACATCAGGAATATGTGTTTTCAATGTTATTGAGTCTGTTGTGATAAATATATATTCATCCTTTCTTTCCAACCATGAACAGTCATCTTTTGGTTCCTTAACAAAACCCTTTGAATATATGAGGTCTATAAGTTCTCTTTCTGATAATTTTCCATTGGAGGTCAAATCCACAATTCACCCTTGGAAACTTTTGTTATAAATCCATCAAAATCGGTGTTCATTGAGAGGGAACCTTCAGTTTCTAAAAACTGAAAATAATCCCATTTGTCTGCGCTATTATAATAATTTTCTAAACTTGAAAAATCCTGAGAAAGGGATGTATTGAAAATCAACGAAAGAAGGTTTTGGTCTGGTTTTCTGTTGTGGGCCCCTCTAAGGGAATTACCGCCAGTTGGATAGCTTACCACATTAAAGCCCTGAGATGATGTTTCAATCAGCACTTTTGCAACACTCCATAACCATGGAGGTCTGTATTGTCCTTTTTTCCAGAGATATTCAACATAGGTATTCTTTTGTATGTTCATTGGATTAATGGAAACATCATCAGAGTATGGAGAACAATCCTCAACAGAGTTAATAGCGTCCTTTATTGCCTCTTTTTCACTTATAAATGGTGGTTTTAAAAGAAGGTATGATCTAACCTCAAGCCCCATCCTCCTAACAATAGTTGCTGCATCCCTAAATTTTTTAAAATTTGTCCCCTTATTTACTGAATCTTTAAGAATAATGTCATTGGAAGATTCAACTCCTATTGCAATTCTCGTTTTAATTCCAGAACCTTTAAATGGTATCAGATTCTTTTCTGTGATATACTCAGTTCTTGATTCCACAAGAAGAGTATCAATTCTACCCTTCATCTGTTCCATGAAATAATGAAAAACGTTCCAGTTTACCTCCCTCTTGTCTAGGAAACTACCGGAGGTGAATACCTTAAGAACCCTAACCTGCCCAATAAAGTCCACTAAAGCATCGATTTGATTCCTTATATTATTTTCAGTTACATTTTCACTCACGTCATTAAAATATCCACACATGGAACATGAGGAGAAATCATACCAGGAACATCCACGTGTCCTGAATATGACCACTGCGGTATCCTCAGCATAACCATTTATTCTATCTTTTTCAACCCACATTGATACTGGACGATTATTATCCAACCCTTCCTTTTTGGAAGGCATCATTTTCTTAATTTTATTGGCAAACTCTCTGTTAAGCATTACCCTTCTGTATCCTGGCTGCATTCATAATCTTATGCAATTTAAAGAAATAATTTTAAACAGGTAATTAATCCCCTCTAGATTTCATGGGCAGTATAAGATCGACTTATGTTAAAAAGACGGCAATAATGCTGGTAAAGGAAAAACCTGAACTGTTTGGAGAAAACTTCCATAAAAACAGAGAGATAGTTGTACAGGTAGTTGAGAATGCGTCTAAAAGAGATATTAACCTTATAACGGGATACGTAACAAGGTATAATATAAAAAATAGGCACCGCAAAGAGAAAGAAGCAGAATTTACTGGTCAGGCTCCGGAAGAAGAAGTAGCTGAATAAAATATTTATTTTTCAGATTTTTCAGAACTTTTTTCTTCTTCTTTAGCGGAAACAACTGTAACAGGTATTGTTGAGATTTTAATCAATTCAGAGCTTACCGATCCCAGAATAAATTTACTTAAACCTCCAAGTTTTCTGGTACCTGTTACTATTAGATCCGCACTGTCATTTTTTGCAGTTGAATAAATTGTTTGTGCAACAGATTCTCCTCTTGATTCTATTTCTTCAAATTTCCATTCAAAATCCACTTCTGACATTAATTTCCCCACACTTTCCTTTACCTTCTTCCCGAAATCTATTTCGCCTGTGATGGCAGGTTGTGGTATTGCAGTATCCATTGCACTAACAACATTCTGAAGAGACTGGTAAACATAGATTATTCTTAGTGAATCTATTGAGTTTTTCATTTTTTTAACAAAAGCCAAAGCTTCCTGTGCACTAGGGGAGTTGTCATAAGCTAGTACTATTCTCATCAAAATAAAAAACTGAATTATTATTTAAATTTTTTCAAATGATTTTATCCAATTCAAATATAATAGATTTAAAAGAAAAACTTATTTTCCGAACCAGAAATGTTTTGTCTCCTGACTGTTACCCATCATTTTCTCTAGCATTTCCCTCTCATCTTTTGAGATCTTTTTTGGAACAATCAGCTTAGCAACAACTATAAGATCACCGCTGCCTCTTCCTCTTGGATTGGGAAATCCTTTTCCTTTTACAGAAATTGTATCATTGGGCTGAGTTCCTGGAGGTATCCTTACATCGATATTTTCCCTGAAATATGAAATTTTCTTGGTTGTGCCTAATACTGCTTCGGGATAAGATATCTCTGTTGTTACCACAAGATTGTTTCCACTCCTCTGAATATTTTTTTCAGGTGTAACATGCACCTTCACATATAGGTCGCCAGTCTGTCCGTTAATACTATCGCCCAATCCTCTTATTAAAACGTTTGTTTCACTCATTATACCTGCAGGTATATCTATCTCCCTTTCCTCATAAATATTCTTGGTACCAGAACCGTGACATACCCCACATTTTTCAGATCCCACATATCCCTTTCCATTACAAGTTCTGCAGGTGATCACATTCATCATTCTGAACACACCTGACTGCTGAACTATCCTTTCCTGACCTGACCCTCTACATGTTGGACATGTTTGAGTTCTTCCACCTGAATAGCCTGTTCCCCTGCAGGCATCGCATGAGACTGTCCTTTTGTATCTTACTGGTTTTTTTGTTCCGTAATATGATTCTTCTAGTGATATTGTTAAATTAAGTGATAGATCGAGATTGGAGGATCTTCTTCCACCAAAGGATGATCCAAATCCTCCTCCAGTGAAATTTCTGAATATTTCATCGAACAGATCTGAAAAATCTGACTGATGGGTAAAATCGTTCCATGTAAAATCTGAACCTCCTGATCCAAAATTCACCTGGCCGGTACTATCATAAATTTTCCTCTTGTTTTCATCTGAAAGAACTTCGTATGCTTCGTTGATATCCTTAAACTTTTCTTCAGCTTCCTTTCTGTTGTTTGGATTCAAATCTGGGTGCCACTTTTTGGCAAGTTCTCTGTAAGCCTTCTTAATTTGCTCAAGAGATGCATCTTTTGGGACACCCAGTATTGAATAATAGTCTTTTGCCAAATCTACTCTCCCGATTAATTATTTGAATTTGTTTCTGTATTTTCATCCCCAGAGTTAGAGTTCCCCTCTGAATTACCTGTTTCCTGGCTTTCGTTTCCCTGCTCATTTGGAGATTGTTGCTGATACATTGCAGCTCCGATCTTCTGTATCTTTTCCATGAGTTCTTTGTAATATTTGTCTATTTCCTCAACGTTTTTGGATTGAATTGATGCTTTTAGTTTATCAATGGTCTCCTGTGCTTCTTTTCTATCCTCCTCCTTTATCTTATCCTTATTATCTTGTAGTGTTTTTTCAGAAGTGTATACCAATGTTTCAGCAGTGTTAATTTTTTCTATCTCTTCTCTCCTCTTTTTATCCTCCTCAGCATACTGTTCTGCTTCTTTCTTCATCTTTTCGATCTGTTCCTTTGACAACTTTGTTTTGCTTTCAATAGAAATTGATTGTGACTTGTTTGTGGCCTTATCTTTTGCAGTTACCTTAACTATACCATTTGAGTCAATGTCAAATGTAACTTCTATTTGTGGGATTCCCCTTGGTGCTGGAGGTATTCCCTCTAGATTGAACATACCCAGTGAAACATTGTCTTTTGCCATGGTTCTTTCCCCCTGAACCACATGGATTGTAACAACTGTTTGACCATCTGCTGCTGTTGTGAATACCTGACTTTTGCTTATTGGGATCGGAGTATTAGCTGGAATTATGGGAGTTGTAATTCCACCCAAAGTTTCTATTCCCAGGGTAAGAGGAGTGACATCCACAAGAACAATGTTGTTTCCTGTTTCTCCAGATAATACACCTCCCTGTATTGCAGCGCCTATTGCAACGCATTCCATAGGATCTACTCCACCCTCTGGTTTTTTGCCAAAGTAATCTTCTATGTATTTTCTTACATATGGAATTCTGGTAGGCCCACCCACCAGTATAATCTTATCTATCTGAGATTTGGACATTCCAGCTTCCTCTATTGCCTTGTCCAGTGATTGCTTTGATTTTCCAATTATTGGAGCAATTAGTTCCTCAAGTTTGGCTCTGGTCAATGTCATATCTATATGTTTAGGTTCATTATTTACTACAGTAATATAAGGAAGGTTGATCTGAGTCTCGTATGTTGAAGAAAGTTCTATTTTAGCCTTTTCTGCAGCATCCTTCAGTCTTATGAACGCCTTGGAATCTTTTGATAGATCTACCCCCTCTTTCTTCTTGAATTCAGAAACTATATAATTTATGATGGCTTCATCCATATCAGTTCCACCAAGGTGGGTATCTCCTGATGTGGATTTTACAGTAAATACGCCCTCGGCAAATTCCATAATTGTAACATCAAGTGTTCCACCACCTAGATCGTAAACAAGAATTGTCATGTTTTTATCCTGTTTGTCAAGTCCGTAGGCAAATGAGGCTGCTGTTGGTTCGTTTAGTATTCTTCTCACGTTAAGCCCTGCTATTGTACCTGCATCCTTTGTGGCTTCTCTTTGATTGTTATCGAAATATGCAGGAACCGTAATTACGGCGTCAGTGACTGGTTCACCCAAAAATGCCTCTGCATCTCTCTTAATTTTCTGAAGAATAAACGCAGAAATCTGTTGAGGTGTGAATTCTTTTCCGTAAACTTTGAATTTGTAATCTGTTCCCATTTTTCTTTTTGCCGCGTAAATTGTGCCCTCAGGATTTAAAAGTGCCTGCCTTCTTGCAGGTTCTCCTACCAAGAGCTGTCCATCTTTGGTGAATGCAACGTAACTTGGGAATGATTTACCCCCAATTGAAACTCCCTCAGCACTTGGAATTACAGTTGGCTTTCCGTTCAGCATCACTGCTGCTGCTGAATTACTCGTACCCAGATCTATTCCTATTATTTTTCCCATATCTATCACTCCTTTTTACTAACAATTACCTTTGCGGTTCTTAAAACGCTTCCATTTATTGTGTATCCCTTTTGAAGTTCCTTCACAACAATGTTGTCATCCTGGCCTTCTACAACACCAACCACTTCATGGTAATCAAGATTTAACTTTTCACCCTCCGATTTGATCTCTGAGAAACCATATTTGTTCAACGTTCCTAGGATGGTTTTTCTAATACTCTCGTAGGTCGACTTTTCCTTACCACTCAATATGGCTGCATCAAGACTGTCCAGAATAGGCAAAAAAGATTTAAGCATATCAGCAACCGTTTTGTTTTTTTCAACCTCGTTTTGTTTTTCTGTGATCCTTAGATAATTTTGCAGGTTAACAATGCTCTCTGTTAGTTTTTTGTTCCTGTCTTTCAGTTCCTCTATGGATTCCCCTTCTATATTCACCCTATGCATCGTTTTTCTTCTCTTTGATTTCTCCATTTCATCATCCAGTGGATTTATGAAGCGGTATAGATTTTTGTTGTATATAGGCATTCGGTTGTAAATCTGTTCTTCATTATAAATTTTACGAAAAATTCTCTCTATGAAAATATTTATTTCTTGAGCATTGATCACTTTCCATTGAAGGATTATTATGATATACTAGGAGTTTCACATTCCGCTTCAACTGATGAGATAAAGGCTTCCTACAGAAAACTTATAAGAAAATGGCATCCAGATTTGAATAAAGAGGACAGAGATATATCTGAAATAATGACAAAAAACATTAATGAAGCCTTTGAAGTACTTTCAAACCCTGAAAAAAGAATTGCTTATGATAGGGAGAATAAAAAAACCCAATGGACTATAAATGAAGCAAAATTCAAAGATGTGAAGAGGGAAACAGTAATAATAAATCCAACGAAAACGAAGAGAAAGAAAAATGATTTTGAAACTGAAATTAACAGGAAATGGTCTGATTATCTTATGAATTATATTTCAAGGCATAAATGGGCTGAAAGAATATTTGATTCACTGAATGAAGATGAAAAAATAAGATTTTTTTCAGGAAATGCTTCGATTGATGAAATTTTTTCTTTTTACGTAAAACTTGAGATAGGGAAAACAAGGTTAGGATTTAAAAGCCCATATTTCAATGAGAAGTTACTGTTGAACAAACTGGAAAACTATGAGAAAGAAAAAGGGTATCAGAGAGGTATTGTTGAGATTTCAGGAATGGAGATGATTTTGCAAGTATATTACAGAATAAAGGCAGGCGTTTTTGATGGTACCGGTTATCCGGATAATTTCAATAAAACTTTAGTAAAATTATACAGAATTCATAAATATCTCATAAGGAACCCTGAGGGTTTTTTTCAATCTTTGATCAAATTTGGGGTAACAAAAAAAGAGTACGATGAAATGGAGAAACTACTGGAGGTATAATTTTGGAAAATAGTAAAGGAAATCCATTCTTTCATTCTATAAATTTTAACTGGGTCTATTTCATTTTATTATATTCATCCATATTCGTTTTTTCAATTTTGATTTCATTTTCTGAATTTCAACTGATAAACATTGAGTTATTTTTATTACCAGTCTTAATCATTTTTTTGATCGATTTATATTCTTTCAAGGCAACAGAGATACAAGGTAGAATACAGTTTTTTTTGTTTTTCCTCATTTTATTAATACTTGTATATAACTTAGTTTACAATTCAAATCATTTTTTCGATTTTCTTCAGAATTATCTTGTAATCGCATTACTTTTTGTTGTACCATTAAGCAGGTTTGCAGGATCTGGAATTCCTGCGTCTTCACTTAATGAAGATGATGATAAAGAAAGATTCAGAAATATATTAAATGATCTTGAATACATCAGACCACCGAATTAGACTATACCCAGTTGCCTTAACGCATTCATTCCACCTTCTATGTTTGTAACATTAAATCCCAGATCAGACAGAACAATGGTTGCATAAAAGCTCCTGTTCCCATGTTCGCAGACCACGGCATATTTTTTATTTTTTTCAAGCTCATCATGTTTTACAGAAATAAGTTCCTCAAGTGGAATTAATAAAGCTCCATCTATTGTGCCACTACTCCATTCATAAGGTTCTCTAACATCGATTACCGTGAATTCATCCTGCCTGTTCATGAATTCATTAGGGGATATCATTCCAAATTTTACTTCTTCTCCTTTATTATCCATGTCACTGTACTTAAATACATCAATCCTGCTTCCTATTGTTCCAATATTTTTGAGAATTTTTTCCCCATCGTTGTCATTTTTTACAATTATGCATATTTTCCCTTTTTTTGGCTTAAGAAATGAAATTATCTCATTGTACCATGATCCATGATCGTTAAATGGAGCGAAAACCGAACCTCTTATGTGACCATTCATATAATCAGAAAGAGGCCTGCAATCTACAATTTCGGAATAATTATCTCTAGAAAAATTAACCATTACGGAAAAAGTAAAGAAATATATTTAAATTTTTTCTCTAAAACATCTTTTTCTTTATTGCACCATTAATTTTCTTTGCTAATTCATCGTTTACTTCAGTTATGTTGTGCTCTTTTGCTGCGTGCTCTTTTATTTTAGGCATTAGCTCATCCACAGACTTCCCTGATGCTTCAAACCCGCAGTTCTGACCAATATCTGCACATCTAAAAGTATATTTTGCCATAATGTATTAATTAATAAAAGTATATTAATTTTATTATTTTTAAATTTATAAGTTTTTCTTGTAGAAAAATTTCCAGTAAATTATTGCAAATACAGCAATTACCAATACTGCAACTGATGCAATTATTAATTCCGAGTAATTTGATCCTGAATTATATTTGATGTTTGTAAAAGTTAATGTAATGGTTTGGTTTAAAGAATTAACTGTGACATTTCCATAGATATTTTTGTATCCCTCAGAATATGCTGAATATGAATAGCTTCCATTGCTAACCGTGATGTTTATTGAATTAGATTTTGTTGTATAGTTTTGTCCATTTATATTAACGCTCCAGCTTGCTCCTGGTGTTAGGTTTAATTCAACAAACATTATATTATATTGATTTTTAGTGTTATTTTGTTCATTACTTTTATAACCGCTGATTATTGATATTGCCCCAAATACAGGATGAGAGTAGTAAATTAGAGAGTTTGATGGATTATACAATAATATGTGCTCAACTGCAGTGGAGTTGAAACATATGTAAGATGAGATATTCTTTGAGGTTAAATTTATTGCCAGAACCCCTCCCGCTCCCTGACTCAAACCATTACTTGATATAATTGGGCCCCCTGAAACGTAAAGATATGAATTGTTTAAATCATATGCAAGTTCTACTGGGATAAAATCTTTAAATTCTTGTTGGCATAATGAAAAATTCAATATGTAACTTATGTTATTTCCCTTAATTGAAAAGATAGCATTATTGCCTGCCGCGATTGTTTCATTAAGGGAGTAAGAGTATATCATTGAATTTATATTTGGAGTGGTCAATGTTTTAACTACACTACTGTTGTTTAAGTATGTGATAAAATATTTTGTAATTGTTTTCCCATTTAATTCTCTTGTATCATTTTTAGTAAATATTTCAATTTCATTAGTTTTTTCATTGTATACCATCGAACTTGGAGATCCACCTATTTTTATAAAGCTATAACTTAAATTATAAGGATTTATTGACATTACAAAATCGTTCTCAAGTGATACATATATATACCCGGTCTCGCTATTTACTGCAATTCCACATAATTCTGGATAAACACTTGTGTCATTTTTAATAACAATTTGCTTATTTTTAATCATTGCTATGACCATACTATCATTGTAAGAGCCGATCACAGCCACCTCCTGATCATAATTATCATAAGCCATCTTGTCTATGGTGAAATTCAATGTAACATTACCATCAATTTCATTATTTGGCCCTATAAGTGAAATTGAACCGTCATAAAGGTTTGCCACATATATCTGTTTGTTTGAACTATCATATGCCATTGCTTGTGTAAAGAATCCAATAACCACTGTTTTTGTAAAATTAAATTTATATATTATTGTTAAAGTTGAATTTACAGAATTCAATGCGAATATATAGGGCCCATAGATCTCAAGTTTATTTATAATAGATCCAGTTTTAACCTCCTTTGATAAATTTAAACCGCTTGTGACCATTATATTGGAAGAGTTTACGCTGTAAATCTCATTGTAGTAAGGATCATAAACTAAATTTGTTCCAGCTACAGATGCTGCTTTTGATATGTTTCCAATGAACGAATTATCTGCTGTATTTAAAACGGTTATGTTATTATTATTTGAAATGTAAATATAATCATTCCTGTAATCCAATACACCATATGTTAAACATATAGAGTATGGAAGGGTTATTGTTTTTAAATGGCCATCTGTCAGGTTGTAAATATAAGTTTCATTTTGCTGAAATATGTAAACTATGTTATTTTGATAATCATAGGTGATATATGGGGAGGCTCCAAACGAGTTTTGTTTATTTTCTATTGAATTTATAAATTTTAATTTATTCGATTGTGTGTTATAGCAAAACAATGAAATATTGTAATTAATGGAACATTCTGATACAATATAAAAATTACCGGTAATGTTGTCAAATGACATGGCAATTGGTTTAAATGAATTGCTTGTGAAATTGTATGATCCTATGATATGATCGTTTTGACCAATAACTTTCATGTCTAATCCCGTTAATATATATAAATTACTGTTTAAATTATCCATTTCCATGCTTAAGATATAATTGTCCATATCTTTCAAGGAAAATTCTGAAATTACCTTGCCTAAAGATATGTTTACTGCAAAAATATATTGATTAGTTGCAACATAAAGAAGATTGTTTGATGAATCATATGATTCATAAAATGGTGAAAAACCGTCAAGCAAATTAACCCTTCCATTCAAAAGTGTTCCATTGTTCAATGAGAGCGTGTCCAGAATTTTCATTGTTTCATTACTCATTCCCAAATATGCATTTTTTACAACCACATTTTGAGAAATTTTATTATGATTAATTGAGGGTTGTGTGATTATCAATCCACCTGCAACTAAGAGAAATATTGCTGCCAGAATAATTAACTTTTTAAACACGGGGGCTCATTTTATTCAAATATATAAAGATATTTTTTAAAAAAATTTTAAAATAATTTTAAAGATTTTCTTTCACTAATCTCTTTTAAAATTGCATCGATGAATTGACCTTTGTTCATTTCAATATTTTTACCGGAATGATCCCTAACCGTTACTGTTCCATTCTCTTTCTCTTTTTCGCCTATTATTAGATAATAAGATGGTTTTTTTGGATTAGACATTTTTATTTTCTTAGATACTGACTGGTTATCATTATCAATAAAAACCCTCACCCCATGACTGCGAAGTTCCCTGTAAATATCCATTGAGTATTCCATGGCATTTTCTGAAACTGGAATTTCATAAACCTGTATTGGTGATAACCAAGTTGGAAGATGGCCCTCGGTGCTTTCTAATAATATAACCATGAGTCTTTCAATGGAACCGTAAATTGCCCTATGTATCATAACAGGAATTTCCTTCTGGCTGTTTTCATTTATGAAGTAGAGCTCGAATGCCCTTGGCATGAAGAAATCCACTTGTACAGTTGACAGTTGCCATGATCTTCCAATAGCGTCCTTCACATGAACATCAATTTTAGGACCGTAAAAGGCTGCCTCCCCTGGAAATTCCCCAAATTCCTTACCCAGGCTTTTCAAAGATTCTCTTAACTGTTCTGTTGCATCGTCCCACAGAGTAAAATCAGGCAAAAGTTCACTTCCTCCGCATCTTTCACATGTTGCAATAGTTTGCTCAGCAGATGCCCGCCTCGGTTCATTAACATGACCACATTTATTGCATTTGTATTCCAATAGATAATTTTCTGGATTATTTTTATCTATAACGGAAAGATCATATTTCATTTCAATTTCACCAAATATGGTTTCAAATGCTATCTTCATCATTTCAAGGATTTTTTTTATCTCCTCCCCAATCTGATCTCTGCGAAGAATTCCGTGACCATCGTCAATTGTAAATGTTCTTGGCCTTGATAAGCCACCCACTTCACCACTCTTCTCATATCTGTAAACTGTTCCAAATTCGCTATACTTTACTGGGAGGTCCCTGTAACTGTGAGCGTAGTTTTTGTAAATTGTGATGTGCCCTGGACAGTTCATTGGCTTTAGCGCATATGAAACCCCATCGCTTAAAGTGAAAAGAAACATATCATCCTTGTATTTCGCATAATGTCCTGAAATTTTCCACATCAAATCTTTGAATATATGTGGAGTGTAAACTTCATTCCATCCATACTTCTCATTTATTTCTCGCATAAATCTGATCAACTCGTTTCTTATCACTGTGCCGTTTGGCGAAAATAAAGGCAACCCCGGAGCAACATCTGAATTGAAAACGAAAAGTTCCATTTCAGACCCTATTTTCCTATGATCCCTTTTTGCGGCTTCTTCTCTGTTTTTAAGATACTCCTCCAGTGATTTTTTGTCTGGGAAAATCGTTCCATAAATTCTTACCAATTTTTCTCTATTCCTATCTCCAAGATAATTTGTTGATGCTATATTTAAGAGTCTGAAGTGTTTAAGATATGATGTATTTGGTACATGAGGTCCCATACAAAAATCAACAAAATCTCCCTGTCTGTAAATTGTGGAACCTTGATTGACATTTTTTTCAATTTTATCCAACTTAAACTGGTTATCTTTAAAAATATCCTCAAGATCCTTTTTATTATGATATTCTTTTACAATTGGAATTTTTTTTTCTGAAAGCTCCTTCATTTTATCTTCTATTTTTTTAAGGACTTCCTCATCTGGAAATGGCATCATTATATCATAATAGAAACCTTCTTCCGTTACCGGTCCTGCATTTGGTTTGGCCTCCGGGTATAGCTCTTTCACAGCATGTGCTAAAAGGTGGGCAGCGGAGTGCCTAATAATTTTCAAACCTTCATCATCGGTCATCAATACCGGTTCAACCATTAAATCATACTCCGGTACGTCCTGTAAGTCAAATAGTTTGCCTTGGATCTTTACTGCTACAAGACCTTTTATATCCAATTGCTTTATGAATGGGATGCCAGCTTTTACTTTAACATTTTCCACGGACATTTTCCCTCAATCCTTATGCTCAATATAAATATTTTAGACTTTTTTCCTTTAATTTTTATATAGGTGCTTTTAAATGTTCTTTCATTTCTTCCATTAAATTAAGCATTTTTTCAATATCTTTGTAAATAGGCCTATCATTTTCTAACTTTGGAATGGACTTCCTTATTATGTTGTAAATTCTGTATGTTTCCTCAGAATGCTTTTTTCCTGAGAGATCAACAGCTTGAGATGCCATTAAGAATTCAGTGGCTATTATTGTTCTTAAATTTTTGTTGATCTCCTCAAGTTTTATTGCAGAATTTGCCCCCATACTTACATGATCTTCCTGATTTGCACATGTTGGAATAGAATCGGCAGAATTTGGCCAACTGAGCATTTTATTTCTGTTGCAAAGTGCAGCAGCATTGTACTGAGCAATCATAAATCCCGAGTTTATTCCACTGTTATTAACAAGAAATGGAGGAAGTCCACTAAGATTATTATCTGAGATTCTTGCAATCCTTCTCTCAATCATATTTCCCAGATCAGTTAAGGCAATTGCCAAAAAATCGCACACAAGGGCTACAGGTTCACCGTGAAAATTTCCGCAGGAAATATATTCTTCATCCTTTATTAGTGGGTTGTCTGTTGTTGAATTCATTTCGTTTTCAAGGACCGATTTAACATATTGAATAGTATCGAAAACTGCTCCATAAACCTGAGGTGTACATCTGATAGTATATGCATCCTGAATCTTTAACCTGTCAGCTTCATCCGTTGACTTGCTCGTAGATAGTTTATCAAAAAGAAATGAAGCTATCTTGCTCTGACCCTCCTGTTTTCTTGATTTGACGGCCCAATCTGTAAATGCTTTCTTTGTGGCTGAGAGTGTGTCCATTGACATTAGGGCTGATGATGTGGCTAAATCCAAATTTTCTTTGGCATTTATGAGTTCTACCATACCCACGCCTGTGATGTATGATGTTCCGTTTATGAATGAAATTGCTTCTTTTTCTTTTAATTTGTAGGGTTCCATTCCATTTTGATTAAACCATTCCGATGATTTTACTCTCTTACCATCATCTATTATCTCTCCTTCCCCTATTATGGCCAGACATGCATGTGAAAGTGGAGCTAGGTCTCCGCTTGCCCCCACAGAACCATATCTTGGAATGAATATGTGAACTCTTTTGTTTATAATGTCTAATATTTTATTAATTAAATCCATAGAAACACCAGAATAACCTCTTGAAAGGCTGTTTGCCCTAACTAAAAGGATTCCCATTACATGCTCAAGGCTTAGAGGTTCACCAGAACCTGCCGAATGGCTTCTGATTAAGTTAAGTTGTAAGGATATGGCATCTTTAGAATCAACATTTGTTGTTAAGAGACTACCAAAACCAGTGTTTACTCCGTATATTTTTTTCCCTGAATTTAAAAGACTCTCAAGACTTTTTCTTGATTTTAATATATTTTCTTTAGCGTTATCAGAAAGAGTTACTTTGAAACCTTTAAAAACAACATTGTAAAAATCCATAAATTTCAAATTTTCTCCATCAATTTTTACCTCATTTTCCATATTTTTTAAATTGAGTTAAGGTAATTAAATTTGTTTTTTTTAGATTAATTTTCCACTCATGTGTAAAAAAATATTTTTTATATAAATTAAATGTTCATTTACTTAACGTTTAATTATATTAATTTGTTTAACCAATATGGATGAATTTAAAGCTAGAGAACCATTTGGATACTACTCAAAAATGAGGAAAGAAAATCCTGTTTTTAGGGACAAAGAATACGGATTGTGGAACGTTTTCAAATATGATGATGTAAGAACGGTACTGGGAAATTTTAACCTTTTCTCCTCACAATTTGGAAAGGCTTTTAACCCCGCAGGCGGTCCAATTTCTGAAAGCATTATAAACCTTGACCCGCCTAGGCATACAAAACTGAGAAATATTGTTTCAAAAGCATTTACTCCAAGATCTATTGAAAAAATGGCACCATTAATAGACCGTATCACAAATGAACTTATTGAAAAAATGAAGAACAAGAAGGAATTCGATGTTGTATCAGATTTCACCTCACCTCTACCAGTCATTGTAATTGCCAGGATTATGGGAATACCTGAAAAAGATATGGTTAAATTCAAGGAGTGGTCGGATGTAATAGTTGGTGGAGATGAGGAACAGTATAAAGAATTTCCAATAAAAATGCGTGAAATGATACAGTATTTTCAGGATATGGTTAAGATTAAAGAGAAAGACCCTCAGGATGATCTTATAACTGCAATCATCAACGCCGAGGTGGATGGGGAGAAACTGACAACACTTGAAATGATGGGTTTCTTTATACTTCTACTTGTGGCAGGTAATGAAACAACAACAAATCTTATCTCGAACACTTTTTATACATTAAATGAGAATAAAAATGCAAGGGAAGAGCTATTAGGAGATGAAAAACTAATACCTCAGGCAATAGAGGAAGTTCTTAGGTACAGAAGCCCTGTTCAATCAATTTACAGGGTTGCTAAAAAAGATGTTGAAATTTCTGGGGTTAAAATACCTGCAGGTTCCATAGTGGTACCTTGGATTGGTTCTGCCAACAGGGATGAAACTGTATTTGAAAAGCCAGATGCCTTTGATATACACAGAGATACAAAAAAACATATTGCGTTTGGAGAGGGTATACATTACTGTCTTGGAGCTCCCTTGGCAAGACTTGAAAGCAGAATAGCAATTACAAGGTTTCTTGAAAACTTCAAAGAATACAGTATAGATTTCAAAAAGCCAATTGTACCTCAAAGCAGTCAGATAGTTTATGGATTTAAGGAACTTCATATAATTCAATAATTTTTAGGAAAAAGTTAAATAAAGTTTTACCATTTTATTTTATGGCATCAATCTATGGTCCTATAAAATATTTTTCTGATGAACTGATGAAAACAATAAATGAAAAATCAAAGGAAATACTGTCATTTCTATATCCTCCTGCAACAGTGTATGAAGAAAATGGAGAACTTGTTGTGAAGCTGGATATGCCAGGGTTCAAAAAGGAAGACATTTCAGTAAAGGTTAGTAAGAATTCATTAGAGATAAGTGCTGAAAGAGAACCTTTGAAAAACAAAAATATAATATTAAATCAGAGACCGGAAAAAATATGGAAAACAATCTCTCTGCCCCTTGAAATATCAGAGGAAGAGGACATTGTAGCAAAATATGAGGCAGGCGTTTTACACTTGCGCATGAAAATTAAGGGCTTGCGTACTTTAAAAATAGAATGAACATTTTCTTTTTGTTTATAATTAGTTAAATTTAATAATAGATAATTTATGTTATTTTATGGATATGGCTTCATTACTATCGAACCCATTATTTGAGCTGTTACTAATTTTTGTTGATGGATTGCTATTTGGTCTGGCATTCAAAAAAGGGCTCACATCTGTTATTCTTATTATAGTGGCTGTTTTACTTGCAGAATATATTAATTTTTCAGTGATTCCGGCATCAACATTAAGTACATTTGAAACGGATATCAAAAATCATATAATTTACCTGATTAATAATATAAATACAATTATACCTTTTCATACGGCTGGTGCAATAACAGTTTCTGTTATTGTATTCGTCATTGGACTTGTGATAGGATATTTGAAGGGTTAATATTTACATTTTAATTTATTTTGCATCAATAAAAGTTTAAATATTTTGTTAGGTTAAATAATTGATAAAATGTTTGGAAGAAATAAGAAAAATAAGGATCCACTTGAAGAAAAAAAGGAAAAACTTAAAGATGATCTAGAAAAACAGAAATTACTTTTGCAGGAAAAACGTGCAGAATATGAATCCTTGAAAAAAGATTATGATGAAAAGTTTGAAAAATTTGACAAGGCTTCAGATATTGAGGCAGAAATTCTGGCACCAGAACTTGACATGCTTGATGAGGATATTCAAACTGTCATAAGTGATATATCAGAGATTGGAACCAATATAAGAAATTTGAGAAAACTCCTGGGAAGCATACCGGAGGCTGATATAGGTATAACCTCAGTAACTGAAAACGAGATAGATGATATAATGAGACAGGGAACCCTGATAAGGAAGAAGAACAAGGAGAAACAAAAGAGAATAAATGAGAAAATGAATCTGTATGGAAAAATAAGCTCCAGTTATGGTGGAGCAGAACAGGTTGAAAGTAAACATATGAAGATGAGAGAAAGAATGAAAAAGGAGAGAGAGGATTTTTCTCCTGAAACCCAAAAACAGGAAGATGAAAAAAAAAGAGAGAATAATCAGTGATAATTATGGCTTCAAGTGAAAACCGCCTGCAAATAGACAATCTTAAGATTGTGTTAAGAAAAAGGATAGAGGAATATTACAGTATAAAGGATAGGGACGAAATAAAAGCTCAGGAAATCTGTTATGAGATCATATCAAAATTAAAGGTTCTCTCGGCAATGGACGTAGAGAATAAAAGCAAATATGTGAAAGCAATTAATGATTGGACTGAAATAGTAGGCGGCAATTCAACAAGGAATGGAAGGGCTGAGGCCAATTACGAATATAAAAGAAAAAATGGCACAGACGGACAAAAAAACAATAAAAATCAAGATGATCTGATTGATAAAATGGATCAAAGCTTCAGACAAAGGGTTCTCTCCATGATCACGAGGTCTAATATTAAAACATCGGACATTGGTGGAATGGAAAAAGAAAAAAAGGAGCTTGCAGAGACCATATTTTTTGCAGTGTCCGAGCCTGAAAAAAATGTCCAAAAAACATTCATCAGAAATATATTGCTATATGGGCCCCCAGGATGTGGTAAAACTACCCTTGCCAGAGCAGTAAGCAACTCAATGAATGTCACTTTCTTTTATGCTGATATTTCAGGACTTGTCTCCCGTTACGTGGGTGATTCAGAAAGAATAATCCATACCCTATATGAAGTTGCAAAGGAGATGAGCCCTTCAATCATTTTTATGGATGAAATTGAGTCTCTAATGAAAAATAGGGAGAAAAACGATTCAAATGTTACTTCAATAATCCAGGTATTTCTTGCAGAACTGGATGGATTTTCAAAAGATAACCGTTTTGTGCTTACCATTGGTGCGACAAACCTGCCTTGGGAACTTGACAATGCAATACTTTCAAGATTTCAGAAAAGAATGTATATAGGACTGCCAGATGATCTAACAAGAAAGCAGGTTATCTTAAATCTTATAGAGGGAAAGGGTTATAGACTTGAAACTAAAATAGATGAACTTTTATCCAGGACACAAGGATTCAGCAATCGTGACCTTGAATATCTCTGCACAGAAGCAATTAATTCAATGTACAGGAGGTACAATGAAGATAGCCTTGAGCAATTCCTCAGTGGAAACAAAACAAATAAAAAATTGAAGGTTGGTCCCATTACAATGGAGGATTTTGAGAAAGGTTTCAAGGCAGTGAATATCATTCCTGGAATGTATGATGAAACAAAATACCTGGAATGGAATAGAAGTTCAAACTGAGATGATAATATGGAAAATGAAAATTTTTCAGGTTTTTATGATCTTTGGAAAAACTACGGCGATAAAAATCTGCTTAAAAAAAAGAATTTAAAGGCAGTTAGCAGACAATGTCAGAACACTTACCTTGATCTCAAAAAAATTCAGGATGACTTGAAGAGATTGAATGAAATCCTTGCCGGTATTAATAGTGATGATCCAATGGGAAAACTGGACTCAGAAAATGTAAAAAACAAGATCAAATTAAAAAAAGAGGAATTTGAATCAGAGATAAGGAAATACAGGGTTCTCTTTTTCATGAACGAGGTGAGCCATAAGGCTTATATTGAAAAGGATAGGGATTTTAAAAAAATTAAGAAATTACTAACGATGAAAAACCAGAAAAAATTCAAAGAATCAGTTGAAAGGGTAAATGAAGTAATAAGAAAAACAATTTATAGAGCAGATATAAATATTGATGAACTAAAGAGATCCGTTGACGTGACAAATGCATTTGCAAACCCGGAAAATTTCAGAAATGATATAAGTAGTACCACTAAAAAACAAATTTATGATGTTGAAAAAAAAGAAAATGAAAGCAAAGATGAGAATGAGGGGGTACTTACTTGACCGGTTTCCTAAAAAGATATTCAGAAAATAAGGAATATGAACAGAAAATGAAGGTTGAAAGTGTAAGAATAAAGGCGGAAAATCTTGCAAATCATTGTGATATTCTTTCAAAAAAATACAATGAAATGGGAAATAATGCAGATGCAATTGGGAATCAGACATTGGCAAAAACGTTCAGAGAAAAAGAGGATTTTATGAAAAAACAGAGTGCAAGAATTAGATCATTTATTCTTTTGATGGACGATGTTTCTATGATGAAAGGGCAGTTTGAGATACTCAGTGGTTTTTCATCTGTGATCAGAGATTTTATAGGAACCCTTTCAAGGAAAAACAAGAGTGCTTGGATATCTCAAATGGAAAAAAACTTTGAGATGGCAATGATTCAAAGTGATAAAATCACTGCTGCTTTTAAGGATCTTTTGGATGTTTCTGAGAACAGTGATCTTGCAACAACCCTAAGTGAAATGCAGAAAGAAATAGATAATGTAAATAAAGAGAAGGTGTAGAAAATGGGTAGATTAATAAAAAGTAATGAAGAAAAATGGTTTGAAACCAAGTCGATGATAAGGCAAAGCTATAATACAATAGACAAGTTGATTAGAAATGAACAAAATCTTCTTAAAAGATCTATTGAAACACTAAAGGCTTCAGCAAAACAGAAAAACAAACAGCAGTTGATGAATTCTGTTGGACAGATAAGGAGGATAACTGCTGTGATCCAGTATCTTAAATCTTTTCAGATCTATCTAACGAATTCCGAGATTACATTTGAACAGATAAGATCAGAAGTTGAAATGCACAATATGATGAAAAAAATTAACGAAGATATGGGAAAGGTCATGCTGACTCCTCAACAGGCAAACATGATAGAATCAAATATAGAAAAAATAGCCAGTAACACAGAGAATCTGGAAAGAAGAATGCAAGAGCAGTACACTATGCTTCAGGGAGCCCTCAATAAATATGGAGAGTCTGACGGGACAGCAGAGAAAATAATTGAAGACATAACAGGTAAAAAGATTTCAGAGATAATGGGAGAGAGTTCTTCATCTGAAGACAGTGAAATTGATGCGTTACTGAAAAAACTGGTCGGAGACTCTATTGATGATCAAAAGATTAGTTGATGAAAAGATTTCCAAAAACCCATCTCCAGAATAATTCAGATCCATAATTAATCTCAGGATTGTACTCAATATCTAAAATTCCTTCTTTTTGTGAGACTTTGAGCTTTCTACCTCCAACATCTTCATAATAATCAAAATCGAAGAACGATATGGAGTATGAGGAATATTTTGAGGATATTACCCTCATTGTCTTCTTAAGCCTTGACATAAAAAATTCCACTGTATAAAATGAATTTTCTTTCCAAGGCCTATCGACCAGAAATATGAATATGGATGGCTTTGGAATCTCTTCATCCCTATTTTGAAGGACGGATGAGAGTAATTTTGAAGTGGCATTGTCAAATGAGATGGAAGTGTTCTCATCTATAAGATATTTGCACTCGATTGTGAAGGCATACATCAGAGAATTACTGTATTCATTTAAATCAGATGTTTTACCAACTGTGTTCAATAAACCTATTTTGAATTTTCCATCATCCCTGCTCAAATAATATACAAGGTTCTCCCGATATTCCTGTAGTTCGGCAAAGTTTCCATTTTTTATTACATTTTCTAACAAGTTCGCATTTTGGGGATTTGACTCTATACGGAATTTTTCATAACTTCTTTCAGATAATGAATTAAAGAATTTCATTTGCAAAAGAAAGAGTAGTGTCCTTTTTGAATTCTTGAATACAAGGTTTCTCATTGAAAAATTCTTTTTTGAATTATTTTCATTTTTAGTCATTTCACTATCATATCCAAAAAATATTACACGATAATACTGGGAGGGGTTCACTTTTATTATATCACCCCTGAGATCAAAACCCTTTTGAATCAAAAGATTGTATAGCTTTTTATGTGATATGTCACCCTTATTCCTTCCTGATTTCAAAAGGTACCTACATTCTAACTGTGATATTTTTCCATTAATCAATACCAATATCAATAATAAAAATATGGATAAAGTATCTATTCCATTAAAGAAATAATTCAGAAAATTATAATTTTCAGACAAGTACAAAATTACAAAAGGAATAAATGAATATTTAGGGAATGAAGTATATCTAAAAGGTAAGGAAAGTAGGATCGAATATACGACACCAAACAATATTAATGGTATTATTGATTTTATGAATTCCGAAATATAGAAAATGTTAAGATGCATATTTCCTGGAATATTATTTACAAATGATTCAAACAAGAGAAAATAAAGAAATCCATTTGTGATGGTATTAATTAAAAGAAATAGTAGTGTTGTTCCGATGAAATAGGCAATAAATAAATTTCTCTGACTCCTTATATTTTCGAGAAATATGTTTGAGGCAATGGATGTGAATGTTAAACCCACTAAGGAAAGGAAAATGGTTGTTGAGATTATAAATGAGTAAAGAGATGGTGATAAGGCAATCAATAAAAATGAGAAAAAAATTATTAAAATTACCAGCACAATGAAAGATTTTTGAAATTTTCCCTTAGTGTTTGAAAAGAGAAAATGTGGACCCTCATACCTATAAAGAAAATAGCTAATTGAAATGGGAAATGATGCTATAATTAGAATTAAAAATGAAATTACAAATATTGGAACTGATGTTGAGTTGAAAAAATTGTACAATGTGATCACTGGTAAAACCATAGATATAAGAATTGGGGGTGAAATTGCCAGATAGGTCCCGCTTACTATATACTTTCTTTCCCTGTTTTTGCAATATGGATAGAGGGCCCTTCCTATTATAAAGTGAATTAAAATGGAAATAATGATTAGTAAAAAAGTGGAAAGAATCAATCCAAATTTTCCAATAAAATACTGGTAAAAAATAAGAATTACAAAATTGACTGTGAAAAGTGAAAGAATTCCATTAAACCTTAAAATTACTCTTGTATAAACAGTCTCAAATATAAATTTCAATGCCCTATATAAAAATTGAAAAACTGAAATTAGAATAGCTGCAATATAAATCAGTGTTTCCCATTGCTGCCTGTATATTTCAGGATATGCTAAGTTCATTAATACAAGAACAGTTGTATAAACACCATATAAATAAAAGATAAAAAATTGCTTTCCCAACGTATTAATGTGATTAGTTTTTATTTTGGAACTTAGTACGGCTGAAATTGAATATAAAAAGATACTTTCAATAATTATCATCTTCAACCCAAGGTCTGGATAAGCTAGGGGTCCAAGTAAAATTAAAATTAATTCAGGAAACTGTGATGTGAAGTTTTGTTGAATGATTATAATTAATGAAATTAAGAATAATAAAATGTATAATTTTCTAAACCTGGAAACATAAGCACCATCTTTCCTTAGGATGCTCCCCATTTCCATTTTTCATCATTTCCTCATCTTTGCCTTTAATTCTTCCAGTTCTTCCAAGAGTGGATTTATCTGGGAATCTGTGAGATTATCAGATTGCGTCATGAATTCAATAATGAATGAATTGGCCTTAATTCTGGAGTTCAGATCTTTATCAAGTAGGAGTGAGATTGTTTCCATTTCCTTTGTTGCTGCTATAACTTTCTTTTTATCTTTTGATTCTAACATTGACTTGAGCCTCACATACCTTTCCTCTGAAGGTGAAACATTTTCCCCCTTCTTTGTCTCAATATCACTTGTTTCCGTATTTTCAGTTTTTTTACTTGATTTTGAAACTTTACTTGCTTTCATAACTGTCAGATTTAGTCCGTGTTTGTATGTCCAATAAGGTTTGGATGAAAATATTAATTCAGTATCCATCTCCCCTGAGACTATGGGTGTTACCCCTACACTAATAGTGTAAGTGTTACCTCCTTTCAAAACATTATCCAGACTGGGGATGTTTTCTTCAAGCCTAAAATAGTTTTTAAAGTTTGAAAAATTTATTTCCAAATCATAGATTGGGACCACGGGAACAATTTTAATATCAAGCCTGTTTATTTCACCGTTTATTAGTGTGATGTTCCTGAAAGAAACATCCACCGATTCCCTCAGATAAATTGCTGGATCATTAAATGAATCAAGAACCTTAAAACAGGTATCCCTGAAAATTTCGTTAATTTGTGCAAAATTGTTTTCGTGCCTAAAGCTTATTGAGTATTTTCTCAGTTCAAGCAAATCTATGTTAATAACATCATGATTATTATACAAGTAACCTAGTTCTTTCAAAATTTTCACATCTTTTATGACCTGCATGAGTATGAGGTATCTTGCTATTGAGACAGGTTTGGCATTAACCTTGATGTTATAAACTAGGCTTTTTTTTATCTCCTCACTTACTGAGTCCTTCAGATTAAAAAAAACATATTTTAGGAAATTGTAAGCGTTTCTGCTTGTGTTTTCATAGTCTGAATTAATCAAAGTAATCATTCTGTCAACAGCCCTTTGATACCCTGCGTGGTAAAATTCCTTGATGCTTGTTAAGAGCTGCCCTGTGAGATCGTCCAGTATTCTCTCGTCTTCGGGAGCATTGATAAATTTAGATATTAAATCGTTGATTTCATTAGCCTTTGTTCTGTTTTCCCTAACATCTATTATCTGTTCCTTAAGGTCCAACAAAGAATCAAAAATTTTCTCATTTTTCATCAAATCTGTGAGAAAAGAACTTTGTTGAATTGACGATATCACTGAAAGATACTGATTCATTTTATATTTTGGATCTACCATAGATATGCCTGAATTTATCATATTCTGAATGTATCCATAATTTATACCGTGTTGTATAATTTTTTTCTTATTTTTTTCCAAGCTTTTTTCCATTGCCTGAAGTAAGGTATCTATTTTTTTCATAAAATTTTCATATGAACTTTCGTCCAGCACTTTATTCACCAACCCTTTTTAGGTAGTATTGTATAACTTTCTCGATCTCCCCATCCGGATCCTTTTTCCTAATTATTTTTCTTATTCTCTCCATATCCTGTGATTCTATTGAACTGTAATATTTTGCAAGAATTTCCCCAACCTCCTTTTTTCTTAATTCATCTTCTTTTCTCATATCTTTTAAAATTTTTTCCATGAATAGAATAGCATCACCATAATGCTCTTTCATATTGAATAGCACATCAAATATAAATGGATATTTTATTGGTGTGTCCACATACTCATCCATATTTTTGTACCAGGTATAGTACACTTCCCTGTTTGATTTGAGTATGTCCAGTATCTTTTCTATTTCAATATCCAGAAAAGATAATCTTTCCCCCATTATCTGATCTACCAGCTTTGAACCCTTGGAATAATTTGGATTCATGTTCTTTTTAACCAGTGAAAATGCTTCTGAACTTTTTTCGCATTGTAGAATTTTATCTATAACCTCCTTTAATTTTTCAATAAAGTCCTCTTCATCATTCACTGTGTTGATTTCATCAGTGTCAATTAAAAGTATATACTTGTAGATATCCAATGAGTAATTGCTCATTATAGCAGTTTTTTTCATCTCTTCAATTATCTCAGATTTCTGCTCAATATAGTTCGATTTAATCAGGTTGTATCCAAGTTGCATTCGTTCTATACCGGAATAATTGCCCATCATTTGCCTACCCACGTCACTTATCAGTTTTCTTATTGAATACCTTTCAGTCCTCTTTTCCAATGGTACTGGCAATCCAAAATCTATGATATTATCCCCAACACTTTCTGATATCTGGTCTATGAGCGGATCTTTGTTTTTAATCTGCAATAATTTATGTTCATAATCCATTACAGCTGAGTTTTCATTTTCGGTTTGGTCCTTTGCTCCTGGCATTACCTGAAATAATGAAGAATAATTGGTTTCTATTGCCGTTGAAAACATTATTATATTATTAAAATTTATTAAAGATATATAATTTAATATAAGATTTAAAGGGGACAGGTTTTCATAATTTTTGATTAATACATTCTTTACGTTTCCAAGCATTAAATATATTAGAGATTTTACTGCAACTTTTGTTAGATCGTTATGGTTTAGGAATATATTTTTGAATCTGTCCTCTTCATCTTTGTTCTTAATGTACTCAATCCTTAACACCGGAAGAACATGAAAACTTTTTTCAGACTCTCTCAATTTTTCAAAATCATTGACTGAGGTTATTCCTGCCATAAAATAATTTATGAAAGAATAAATGTCCCTGTTAATTTTTTCAAAGTCAGTTGCTTTGATAATAAGGCAATGGTTCATCATTGCACCATCTCTTCCGTAAATGTCTTTACCAATGTCCTTTATATAACAGAATGCATATGAACCTGAGGGCAATAGTAAAAATCTGTATGCCTCTCTGGCATTTCCAGCAAAAGTACCCGGGGTTTTAATCCTATCTAGATAAGAAAGATCAATTGGGTTAATACTTTCACTCTTAGAAATGAGTTGATACCCCTCTTGATTCTTTTTTGATACCCAGCCGTACAATACCTGCTCACACTCTATTATGTTTATCATTCAAACATCACCTCCTGTAGCCAGTATCCAAATTTATTAAAATCACTGTTAATTTCTGGATCAAATGAAATATCATAAAAACCGTTTCTAAACTCTCTTCTGGGAACTATCTGCCCATACTCATTTCTTTCTGTATTAATCACAGGTTTTATTCCAATCTCTTTATTTGTTTTACTCTTAAGATATTTGGAAGTGGTTGACATAATCTTTAGCAATTCATCTCCGTTCTTTTCCTGAATTATGTAAGGAAGAGTATCACTCATTGTGAACATAATACAGACAGATGGTTTAATGTTTGAAATCCTTGATTCAAGAATTTTTCTTATTTCAGACTCCATTCTTGAATCCCTGGAAACTATATATGAATAATCCTTTAGCGGAAAGAAAAAAACATATGCCCTCGAATAGAGTATGTATTCAAAGTCTGATCCAATCAACTTTGATCGTATTTCCTCCCTTGAATTTGACTGTATAATTGAATTGAAATTCTCTCCCGCGATGTCATTTATTCTAAGATGAAATGAATGTGAACTGAATCTTGCCTTTTTGGTGAACATAAAATCCACAACCTTTGGCTTATCGGATGCTGTAAGATTTGGAAATTGGCCTTTCTGTATAAGTGATTCCATGTAAAGTTTCAGAATGTCTGTCCCCTCCAGAACTGCTCCTTCCATACCATTTGCCGTACATATCTCATTCAAAAATTTATACAGAAAAGCTAAAAATGTTGTCTTTCCGGAACTTGGAGGTCCTAACAATGCCACAGTATTTTCCATTTCTTTTCTATCCATTTTCTTTCTCCTCCTTAAAACTTCAGAATTATTTGGAAACTCAGTGATAACATCTTTATTCGATCTATTTGAAAAACCTGAAGATGTACTGGATCTATTATTATTTGTATCTGCAACCCCACCACCTACTGAACCACCTTTGTTTACAGGTTGCGCTTTGTTTTTAACCGTATAATATTCATCCACTGTATTTGGAATCTTATTAGATGTAACTGCCTGCGAACCCTGATTACCATAATTGGAGTAATAATGATCCACTGTTTTTGGTATATCAGAGGAAACGCTACCTTCTGGAAGATTATTATCGAAATTATCTGACTTTACACTTTTGTTGACCTGGGAAATACTGGCAAAAACAAAATCCATATTATTCTGGTTCATTGATAAAATAAATATTCCTGCTGTAATAGGCCAGACATATCCAAAATATATTACTGATGATTGACCATACAAGGAAATAAGCAAGAGAAAAATAAAAAGATTAAGGAATACAAGTAAAACTGTACCCTCTTTAAATTTTGGAGAATAAGAATAAAGAAAGATAAAATTTATAACAAGATAAAATACAATAATGTCCCACACAAACTGAAAAAATAGATAAGTTTCCCCAATTGAGAGAATCCCAAGCCTGACACCAGGTATTAAACTTATAAGCAGTCCTATTCCCGTAAGTAGTGAGAAGATGGCCAACCTGTCTTCAGCATCATAAAATTCTAATGAATTTTCTTTGGAATAAATTGTTAAAAGAGATGCCTTTCTTACTCCATAGTAAATTAAAAAATAAAAAATAAAGTTGATAAATGGAATAAAGGAAAGAATGAGGCCGGTGCCTATAATTTTAAATCCCTGCTCATAAGATTTCAAGGTGTAATTATCTTCAGAAAGATTTATAATGCTGGCAGGGTATAAATTTTCCTTAATTTTACTGTAGATGCTTATGCCAAAAACCACATCAAAAATTATAAAAACAAATGTTATAAAATTAAGGAAAAAACCCATACCATCACTGACCTGAAAGCCTGAATATCAATTCTCCGTTATAGAATTCCAGTGAACCTTTCCTTGCTTTTTCCATCTTCTTCCAGGTCTCCAGAATCTCCTGCTCTGAATAGTTCATTTCAGAGATAATATCCTTAAGCCTCACCACACCCGATATTGTTCCTTTCTCAACTGTTTTATTCTCAATGGAGGAATACCGACTCTCAATCAAACCGCTTTCAAATATCTCCAAAAACTTTCTGCTTATTTCGTCCTTCTCTCTGAAATATACGGAACCATCAGATGTGTCCTTCAGTATTATGGAAATCTTAAGACTGTTAAAGCCTTTTCCATCCCTATCTGTAACATATTCAATAACCCTAGCTGAAAAACCATTTGGTGAACCAATCATTGCTATTACGTATCCATTAAAATCATCGGATAATTGCATCGCTTTCCCTATGATTTTTTGGATTTGAGACATGTCACATTTTTCGAGGAAATATTTTCCAGTTTTCTGATCTATTTTAACCACAAAAAATGCTGCAAGTATAATTCTGGATATTGTTGATCCAAAAAATTTCTTCTTGCCGAAGTTTGTGTAAAGGACAAAAATATTTGTACCATTTCCAGCGTCATATGCCATTTCTGTGAGATCTGCGATTCTTCCATTAATTACAATATTTGATTGCATGTTAACAGTTTCATTAGTCCAGGGATGTATTATTTTTAGTTTGTCCATAAAAGCTAAATTCTTTTTGAAGCTTTCAAAAAATGCATTTTTTCTTGCCACCATTTCAGAATGGGACAAAGATATCCTGTTTTCAGGAAGTTTAATTTCTCCGAAATCAGCTGAATTCATTAGAGTGTCCTGAATTGATGACAGAAATTCATAATTAGCCATTATGTCCCTTATCTTTATCTCATTCAATCTTTCCATCATATTCCTTGTGTTTTTTACATATACATCCCTGAGCTTAGGATTTTTGCTGAATGTTGATTCTCCTTCTAGCTCAGCAATTATTGTTTCACCTTCTCTAATCATTTCATCGCATTTTCTTCCCGATTCCATTAAGTCTCTTTTCAACTTTTCAAGATCCATGGACTTCAATGCTTCATAATTTCCTACTTCAAGGGAATTTTTCACCACATTCATTTTCATTGAAATTTCCATCAGAAGATCAGAGGATGTAAATAACTCAGATTCATTTATCACCTTAGTGTATCTATCGACAGTTTTTTCCATTTCCCTCAATGCACTTTCATAATTTTTAATGAACTGGCCAAATGCCCCTGGATCAGTATCTATGTAAGCTTTAAGTGCTTCTATGATAACATTATATCTCCTCTTGTAAATTTCGGTGAAAGATTCCTTTAGTTCGATCCTAACGTCATCCTTTAGTGGATTTAAAAGATCGATAAAATTTTCCATATTTTCTCCGTACCACTGAGTTATAAAATTTATAATTTCCTTTGGGCGATTTGAAAGAAATATCTTAATATCATTTTTGTTTACATTATCAAGCATACTGAATTTTTCTATTTTCTCCAGTGCGTTATATTCCTCCTGCTTGAAACTGTTAACAATTCGCTCTGAGTCCCTATCTTTTTCCCCCTTCAGTGATTGTGCAATTTTAATCTGTATATATTTTAGATTACCCTTTCCAATCTTAATTAATTCCTTATCCCTCAGTGATGAGCATACTACTGAAATTGCAGCAAGATCTGCTTCAAGTTCGTTAAATAGTCTTTTTCTGACTAATATGTCCATGGATTGAAAATCGTGAACTGATTTTGAGGCTAAATTTTCTGCCTTGCTCAATATGGCGAGACAGGGATTCTGGTCTTCCATAATCTTAAGATATGTGTAAGCGTATTTAATTTTTTCATAACGGGAAATATAAGAAAAAAGAAATCAAACAATTTTACCTTGACATAATTAATAAATAGGGATTCATTAATCATCTTAATAATATTTAATTTAATTGTTTTCAAAACCTAAATACTATATATGAGAAAACACCTTAATACAATATGAAATCTGATCTGACAAAAATTAAAAATAATCATAGTTTAAAACAAATATTTTTAATGCATTTATAGAGAGTGTGGTTTTACATTTTTAAATTTAAATGTGTTAAAAATAAGATTTCCTTAAAAAGAAGAATGGTAAAAAATATTAGATAAGACTTTTGCAACATTTATAAAAATTGCTCCTAAATAATTGCATAATGATTTTAATACGGTTTCAAAAGGAAAGATTTGTCTTAAATGTAATTTATTATAGTAAATGCATGTTTTACTATATTCTCTTTTAAATAAGTAAAATTTAAAATAATATTTATGGCTTATATAAAATATTTAATAATGTATTTTTTATTTATGAATAATATGAACAAAATGAAAATTATAGAAAGTAATCTTTACATCAAAAATAAAGGAAATAATTTTAAAAAATTAGATTTTTACACGATGATCCAAGATGAAATGTTTTACCGTCAAAAAAGATCAGATCTGTTAAAAAGGAATATGGCATCTCTAAAAAATTTTTCCTTCCTTCCACTTTTTGAAAAACATTCATATATATAGGAGATTGTAAATTTTGTAAGGAGGATGTCTTGAATGAAAAAGGGGAATGATTATTACAATGCACCGTCGACAGAGTTGAAAAAGGGGCTTGAAGCCATGGCATCTGGAAACAAGAATGAGGCATTAATCCACTATAAGAATACCATTTCAATATTGAAGGAGATGATGATCTCATCCGATGAATACAGAAAAGAAAAACTGCAAAGGCAGATAGATATAATAATGAGGGAAATAAAAAAGATAGAAGGTTCACCAGAAGAAAATTCCGAAAATAAATTAAGCGAACTTGAACAACTTGGGATAGAGATAACAAAACCTGATTATCCAAAACTATCAGACGTGGCTGGAATGGAGGAAGTTAAAAAAGAGATAATGGTTAAAACCATATATACAGCGAAGTTTCCAGAGTTGGCCAAAGATTATAATGTATCACAGGGAGGTGGCCTCATACTATATGGGCCGCCTGGAAACGGGAAGACCTTTCTTGCAAGAGCAATAGCGGCTGAAGCTTCTATGACATTTATATATGTTAACCCATCTTCTCTGTTCAGCCAGTGGTTTGGAAATTTTGAAAAAAATATTAATTTACTATTCAGGGGTGCTAGAAAAATACAGCCATGCATAATGTTCTTTGATGAAATGGATAGTCTTTTTCCTTCCCGTGATATTGAAAATTCGGAGGCATCCAAGAGAGGAGTATCCCAGTTTCTGAATGAACTGGGTGGCTTTATGTCAGATGATAGTAACAGGATAATGGTAATGGGTGCAACCAACGTGCCATGGAAGCTGGATCCGGCTGTTACAAGACCGGGTAGATTTGACAGACTGGTATATATACCTCCGCCAGATGAAGATGGAAGATACGGCATATTAAAGATTAATATTGAAAAGATAAAAAAAAGGAGAGATATAGATATTAAAAAAATAGCATCATTAACAAAAGGATACAGTGGGGCAGACCTTGAATATCTCATAAGATATACTGCTCAAAGACTATTTTTAAGAAGTGTTGAGGATGGTTCACCAAGGTTAATGACCACAGAAGATATAATGGAGAGCATGAAGGAAGTTAAGCCCTCACTGACTCCAGGAATAATCGAAAGATATGAAAGATATCAGAGGGAAAGAAATATTCAGTGAAGGGAAGAATAATAATCTTTGAACCAGTAAAGATCCCAAGGATCACAGATTAAAAGGTCCCTTGATGAGAAACCATAATGATAGAGCTTTCCAAGTATGCAGGTACGCCTGTTTTCAAACAATTCCTCATATTCAGCTGGCATTGCGGATGAATAAAAGAGGAAGAAAGCCCTGTATATTGATTGGCTAATCTCATTGTTCAAAGCCTCAAAAGATCCGTAATTTTTTTCAATGTAGCTTCGTATTGTGCTTAGTCCCAGATCAAGAACCTTCTTTTTAATGCCTATTTCAGGATTCTTGGAAAAAAAGTTGTCAACTGTACCATGGTTCATCCTTATGATCACTATTTCAGCATTTTTATTTTCATTTTCAATGGCATCCCTGATGCTTTCAGAATTCATCATATTGCATATGAATATCCTTCCACTGCTTACCAGTGAGATTGTATTTAGAAATGATTTGCTGTTTTTGATTTCGCTTTCATTATTTCCTACACATATTATATTCATACAATATCAGTAAACCCTCACAGTTTCAAGGTTCTTGAGGGCAATTGCCTCAACATTGAGTCTTTGCCTTATAAGCCTTGCAAAATCCTGGGCCTTTTCGTTCTCTCCATGATTTACAAGTATTGTCTTTGGTTTTGGAGACATGGTGCTCAGATAAGCCATAAGCTGTTTCTTGTCAGAGTGACCTGAGAAACCCTCGGCAGTTTCTATATTTATTTTAACATCGTATGTGGTCTGTTTTCCACCATCTGAAAGTGTAACCTTATCTGCGCCTCTCTGAAGCTTCCTGCCTAGTGTTCCCTCTGCCTGATAGCCAACAAATACCAAAGAATGTTTTGGAGAATCAACCCAGCTCTTGAAGAATTCCATGACCGGGCCACCGTTCATCATTCCGGATGTGGCAAGAACGATCTGATTTTCAGTTGAATCACATATTTCCATCCTCTGTTCCCTTGTTTCAACTCTTTTGAATATTTCACTCATGAATGGGTTTTCCCTCTGTATCATTATTTTTTCCCTCAGATCCCTGTTCAAAAATTCAGGATACGCAGCGTGTATAGCTGTGGCTTCCATTATCATACCGTCTAAATAAACTGGAACATTTTTTATCTTACCTGTTCTGATTGCCTCCTCAAGAACCAGCATTACTTCCTGGCTTCTTCCAACAGCAAATACAGGTATTAGAACGGAGCCTCCTCTATCGAATGTTCTGTTAATTATTGAAACAAGGAGTTCTGAGGCATCCTTTCTGGAATGATGAAAATCGTCCTTACCTGCGTATGTGCTCTCAGTCATCAGTGTTTCTACCCTTGGAAATTTATTGTTGGCCATATTGAATAACCATGATTTTTCATACTTGTAATCACCACTCAGTACAATATTGTAAAGCCCTTCACCTATATGCAGATGAACTGATCCGGAACCAAGGATGTGACCAGCATTATAAAATGTAAGTCTCACATCGTTGGTAATATCTGTTGTCTCATTATACCTTAAAACAATTGTTTTTTTAAGTTCTTCCCTAATATGTTTTGATTCATAAGGGGCCTTATAACCCTCCATGTGTGCAACTTTTATGAAATCATTTTGAAGAAGAATTGCAAGGTCCCTTGTTGGCTGTGTCATGTATATTGGTCCTTCATATCCGTATTTATAGAGCATAGGTGCCATTCCGGAGTGATCCAAATGTGCATGTGTGAGAATCACTGCGTCTAGTGTTGATAGTGGCTGTATTTCAGGAATGTAAAGATAGGGTGCACCTTCCCAAGGTTTTTCCCCCGCGGAACTGGTATTCATCATTCCGCAATCAACAAGTATTCTTGAATTGTTGGTGGAGATAAGGGTTGCACTTCTTCCCACTTCCCTGTGACCACCAAGGGCTGTGATTCTGACCCAGGTTTCCCCAATCATAACCGGCGAATTTAATTTCTCTCCCAGGGAGTTGAGAAATTTTTTCCTCTCGTCTTTTACATCCCTTAGATATTCCCTTATTTCCTTAACAGTCCTGCTATGCATTGGAGGAGCCCTTATTATTCTTGGAGACCACCTTGTGAGGTAAAGTATTTTTTTTATATATTCGGAATCCCTTCCTGATATCACAGATGGTTCATCAAGTTCAATGACCATTTCCCCTGTATCTGCCTCAAAATATACTTCCTTAAGACCTGCCTCCTTTGGAATTATGCTCTCTGCAATTTCCCTTGCCTTTTCCTCATTTTCCATTATGGAAGGATCAGGTCTTATTGCAATTCTTCTTCTTATCTCCTGAGCCAGTTTGCTAGCAACCTCATTGCTCTCTCCAAGAAGTTCAGGATTCTTTGTGTATATTACAATGTTTGGCCCCTCGTATACAACATCTGAAACCTCACTATTGGGGTATATTCGTTCCAGAACCTCCCTCGTATTCGCTATATAATCTCTGTATGACATTAAAAAACCTCTGAAATGGTTATAATTTAAAATATAATTTAAAGATTTAATTTAAGTTTTTTTATTCTTTCAAGAACTTCTGTTTCCGGAACTTTCTGGAAACCATCTTTCTTTGTTATTACTGCAAGATCAATCATTCCACCTGAGGCAGAATCCCTTGATTTTGCTGCACTAATGCCCCTTATTGCCAAATTCAGTCCATCGTCCACAGACATGTCTTTCTGATACATACTTTCAAGAACACCGTAAACAAATGGTGACCCTGAACCTGTGCTTACAAATATGTCTTCAACCGCTCCCCCTGCTGCGTCTATTGAGTAGATATGGGGTGATGTATCAACTCCTCCAACAAGCAACTGAACCATGTAAGGATAAAACTTTGACTGGTTCAATATATTTGACAGAAGAGTGGCTGCTGCACCAATGGGCATCTCCATCTTTCGCTGCATCCTGAACAACTCAAGCTCTGCCTTCATATATCTTACAAGAACCTGAGCATCCCCAACAAGACCTGCTATGGTCATTCCTGCGTGATTATCTATTTGATATAGCTTCTGCCCATCCTTGTGTGCAATGAAATGATCCATGGTCACCCTTCTTTCTGTTCCCATTATCACTCCATCTTTGATCACGAAACCAACAGTGGTTGTACCTGTTTCCATTAATTTTTCCATACAAAGCACCTTCTTATTCCTCAAATATGCTGTAATATTAAATGTTTTCTTATTTTTCAAATGTTTTTGTTAAATTGAGGCTTTCTCTTTTCAAAGAATGCCTTTGCCCCCTCAATCTGATCTGGTGTTCCGAACAGATTTGCAAAATACTCCTTTTCGAGATCATACTTTTCATCCCTTCTATCATATACAAGTTTCTTGATATACGAAAGGGATTGAAAAGGAGCATTGCACAATCTTTCAGCCAGTGAAACAGATGCTTCGAAATAATTTTCAGATACCTCATCAATAATGCCATATTCAAAAGCTTTCTGAGCATCAATTCTTTCTCCAAAGCTGATCATCCTGAATGCCAAGGTTCTGCCGGCTATCTCCTTAAGTCTTTGGGTTCCTCCAAAGCCAGGTATGATTCCAAGGGTAATTTCAGGGAGACCCATCTGAGTCTTTGGATGCGCAACTCTAAAATCGCATGCAAGTGCAAGCTCAAATCCTCCTCCAAGTGCGTATCCATGAATTGATGCAATAACAGGCATACTTCTTTCACTGATCTGATCCATCACGTCATGACCCTTTCTTGCAAATGAATATGCAGTTGATTTGTCAAGATTGAGAAAGATATTAATATCTGCTCCTGCACTGAAAGCCTTATTTTCCCCAGTAATTATTGCCACCTTTTTTTCATCCTTAAGGACTTCCCCTATTTCCTCAAGCATCTCTATATTGAGCGGATTTAACGGATTCTCCCTTGCCATTTTTACAATCAGAATTCTTCCCCTTTCCTCGGTTTTTATGTTTTTCACTTTTTCACCTCGTATTTGTAAAATCCCTCACCAGATTTTCTTCCGAGCTTTCCAGAATTTACAAGGTTTCTCAATGTTATTGGTGGCTTAAAACGTGGATCTCCATAATCTCTGTAAAGAACTTCCATGATATCGTAACAAACATCCAGACCTATGAAATCCGCCAGCTCTAGAGGGCCCATAGGATGATTCATTCCAAGCTTCATGCATTTATCTATATCTTCTTTGGATGCAACACCCTCTTCATAGGCTAGAATTCCTTCCCTCAACAAAGGTATGAGTATTCTGTTTGAAATAAAACCCGGAAAATCCTTGGCATAAACTGGTTCTTTTTCACATTCTATGAGAATTTGCTTCACTCTTTCCATATTCTCTTCAGAAGTATCGTTTCCTTTAACTATTTCAACAAGTTTCATCACGGGTACTGGATTGAAAAAATGTATTCCCATGAATCTTTTCTTATTTCTAATTTCTGAAGATAGAAGATTGATGGAAATTGAAGATGTGTTAGTACCTATTATGGCATTTTCGGATACATATTCAGATATCTTTCTCAGTGTTTCTTTTTTTACCTCAACCCTTTCAAAAACAGCTTCAATTACCATTTCCCTGTCTTTCAGATCCTGAAAATTTGTTGAATAAATTATTCGCTGCATTATTTTTTCAGGTGACTCCCTTAATGCACCCTTCTTCTCCAGTCTGGCCAGTGATGATTTTATATTATCCTTTGACCTCTGAAAGATGCTTTCCACCACATCTATCATGATCACGTCATGACCAAATTGAGCAAAAATCTGTCCAATTCCGCTACCCATTGTTCCAGAACCTACAACTCCAATTTTCATTCAAAAACCTCCAAACTTAATGTGTGTCCTCCGCCTCCACCATGGCAGAGTGTGGCAATTCCTTTTTTCATTTTTTTCTCCCTAAGAGCAGTAAGCAGTGTTAAAACGATTCTTGAACCGCTGTTTCCAAGTGGATGACCAATGGCAATTGCTCCACCGAAGGGATTAAAATTTTCATTATCAATACCCAGCTGATCCCTTACGATTATAGATGCTGCTGCAAATGCTTCGTTATGCTCAACTAAATCGAAATCTCTTATTTTCCACCCCTTTTTATCCAAAAGTTCTCTTGTAGAGATAACAGGAGCCTCTATGAAATCTCTTGGATCAAGGCTTGAAGACCAGTATCCTGTAATCTTGCCTATTGGCCTAAGATTTTTTTCCTTAACTGCCTTCTCTGATGCTAAAACCAATGCTGATGATCCATCTGAAATTTGTGATGAATTTCCAGCAGTATGTAAACCGTTTTTATTGAATGATGGATTGAGTTTTGACAGAGTTTCCATGTCTGTCTTTCTTATGCCCTCATCCCTCTCCAGTTCCTCCATCTTTATTACCTCTTTTTGAAAGTGCCCATTATCCCAAGCTTTCTGAGCTCTCTCATAGCTCTGTATTGCAAACTCATCGAGCTGTCTCCTTGTAATATTGTATTTTAGGGCAGTCTTATCAGCATAATATCCCATTGAATTATGATAAAAAGCATCTATTAGTCCATCATTAAAAAGTGAATCTGTGATTTCCTGGGAAATGCCTGAAATCTGCTTAACACCCCACCTAAACCCTGAAGATAGTAAAAATGGTGCATTACTCATGCTTTCGGTTCCTCCTGCCACTATTATATCTCGTTCACCAAGAAGAATCTCTCTGGATGCATTTTCAATAGCAAGCATACCTGATGCACAGACCACATTTACAGTATTTTTCACAACAGTTTCACTTAAACCTGCAATGGTTGAACACTGACCAGCTATATTCTGCCCGTTTCCAGCCTGAATTACATTACCAAAAATTACCTCTTCCACATCTTCTTTTTCTATTCCTGATTTTTTAATTGCACCTTCAATTGCAATTCCACCAAGCCTGGCTGCAGATGTGTTTTTCAGTGATTTGCCAAACTTTCCCATGGGTGTCCTTGCTCCACCCACTATGTAAACATCAGTCAATAATATCGACCCTTAATCCCAATTATGTTTAAAATGTTTAAATTTTTTATATATCATCCCTTTCAACAGATAAACCCCTTGAAATCCAGTCACTGTAACTTCCTGAATAAAGAAGTGGTTTTTTCCCCAAAATCTTCATTGCAACATAATCAACACATGCTGTAACTCCTGATCCACAATATATAACAGGATTGTCACCCAATTTTTTAAAAATTTCAGATAATTCTTCAACTGGTTTGAATGAGCTCTCATCTGACATCAGTTCCTTATATGGAATGTTCAAACTTCCAGGTATTCTTCCAGGTACTGGATCAATAGGTTCCTTTATACCTCTGTATCTCTCATTTTCCCTTGCATCAACAATTGTTATACGACCTCTGTTATCTAAAATAAATTGATGATCTACCTCCATATCTCTTTTTATTTTGAATGTTATTTTACCTTTTTTCCTTATTTTTTGCTCCCCAACTTCAATATCGTATGAAAGTTTTAACCATCTGTTGAATCCGCCCTGCAATATTCTAACATTTTTAAAAGATATCATTTCCATGAGAAAAAATAACCTGCTAGCTCCTGAAAGATTGTCGTCGTAGGCAACCACAACATCTCCACTAGAGAGCCCTATTTTTTCCAGCTTTTCAACAAACTTCTCAAGATCTGGAATGGGATGTCTTCCACCAACCCTTCCCACCTGCCCTGCCATATCCTCATTAAGATCCAAAAACACTGCCCCAGGAATATGTCCTTCAAGAAATTTCCTTTTGCCATATTCCTTATCCATGAGGTTGTATCGGCAATCTATGATAAAATATCCGTCTATATTATTTTTAAGTTCCTCTGGATAAATCAATATATTTGAAAACTCCATAACACTTAATTGCGTAAATTTGATAATTATTTTTCTATTTTTCCTGTAAAGTTGATATGATATAATTTCTTATTGTCTGTAGAACTTCTGGTCTTATTAACATTAGATCATTTTTCATATCTGAAAAGATGATATTCCTGAGGGATGTGCCACTTATTTTTTCTCTAAACTGATCTGAATGTCCGCATTCCCTGTCAGTACAGAAGAGTTCACATTTTTTGCAATAAAATATCTCTTCAATAAAAAGAGGTTTTATTCTGTCTGGTAAATTTTCATTTACATATTGCCATGCTTCATACCTATCATAGAAAGAACCGATCCCACAGGGATCTCTTCCTAATACATAATGGGAGCATCCCATTTTTTCTCTCATTAACATTAGGTGGAGTGCTTCTCTTGGACCGGCATACATCATATTGTAGTTCAATGGTTCAATGATTGCATGTTCACTGTTTAGATAGTTTTTTACGTAAGTTTCGTATGAAGAAATTAAAATCTCATCTGAAAAGTCTCCAGTCTTTTTAATTCCCAAAACTGGATTGAGAAGAATTCCATCGCATAAATTAAGAACTATTCTGTGAATTGCCTCATGACCCCTGTGTGGAAAATTTCGAGTCTGGAAACCACACACATCTCTCCATTTTTTATTTTTGAACATACTTTTAATAGAATTGGCATGCCTCTGTGGATATTTGAAATATTTTTCAATTTCACCATATTTCAAAATTTTTCCCCCTATGAAATAACAAGGAAGATCAATCCAACGGCTCACTCCTGGGTGGGATTTATCAAGTGTTTTAAAAATTCCATGTATCAGATTGCGTTTATCACATGTGAATTTTTCATACACATCAATATCTGCTATAAAATCAGACTTGTAAAATATGGAATGTGTCCCTTCCCTTAAAGATATGAAAGTAATTTCATCAAGGGGAAAAAGTAAAGGAATAGGTTGTATTTTATCATTTACATCCCTTGAATTATTTAAAATTGAAGTGGTATCGTCCAATCCATTAAAATATTCTGAGTAATAACCGCATTTCATGGCGTATATTTTGGTTATTATGTCAAAACTAAAGTAATTTCCAAGTGCATCAATATTCAAAAATATCACCTTCTGTGAAGACCACATTCCCTGTCAGATCCAGACTCCCACCACCATCTTCCCTCCCTTTCCGTTTCATTTTTTATTAAAAATCTTGTGCAGGGTTGACATCCAATACTTTTGTAGCCTCTGTAGTATAGAGGATTGATGGGAACCTGAAAACATTCAATATACTCTTTAACTTGATCTGAACTCCAATCTATCAGTGGATTTATTGTTGTAAAACCGTTGATCACTTCCTCCTCTTTTAGGTTTTTGCGGTTCTCAGTCTGTTCCTTGCGAATTCCGGTTATCATCGCCTTCATTTTTCTTTTAATTTGAGCTAGTGGTTCAACCTTCCTGATATAGCAGCAAAGATCCCTTTTTTCTTTTGATTCAAAAAAAAGATTGGGGCCATGATTTTCAACCATCTCCCTTATTTTATTCGAATCACCATAAATAAAATGGATATTTATTCCGTAATTCTCCTTTATGAATTGGATTAAATCGTATGTTTCCTGAAACAGCCTTCCAGTATCTATTGTAAATATTTGAATGCCTATTCTATTTTTTTCTATTTCGTTGAGTATTATCATATCCTCCATTGAAAATGAACAAGAGAAAAAAATTTCACTACTAAATTTATTTTCTGCATTATTCAGTGTCTCCCTTAGCTTAATGCACAATTCATTCAGAGTTTCCTTTCCTTCCATATAATTGTAATATTGATAATTGGATTTACTTTGCTAAAGTTGAAAACAGCTACAAAATTGTTTTGATTTTCCTATAACATAATATTAAATCATTTATTTTATTGTGAGATTGTGAAATTTTTAGAGAACGAATTTAAATCTCATTTCGAAAAATCGGATGACAGATCAATTACAATGTGCCTGGATAAAATGTATCTAAAAAATTCAACCATAGGTTTGCTATCTACTTTTTCTACTTATGTTAAATTTGGATGGGGGCTTCCCCTTCTCTTTGATGAAAAATTTATCTCTGACAGAATTAGAGTAATAAAAAAACACAACTCTGGTGTTTGTAATGGAGGCACATTACTTGAAATAGCATCAGAGTACGGAAAATGCAAAAATATAGTGGAAAAATTGATTAGTATTGGTTTTACACACATTGAACTGAGTGAGGGTATTAACAATTTGAAAAAAAGTGATAAAAAAGAGGTTGGAGAGATTTGTAAACAGAAAGGTATAATCCTTGTAATGGAGGTTGGAAAGAAGGTTAAAAATAATCAACTCAGCCTAAGGGAAACCATCAATTCAATAAATGAAGCGTTGACATATGAGCCGGATCTCATTATTATAGAAGGGCGTGAGTCAGGAAAAGATGTTTCTATTTACGATTCTGAGGGGAATATAAAATGGACATGGGTTGAGGAGATTCTTGACAATTTCAAAGTAGAAAGACTGATGTTTGAAGCTCCAATGGAAAGCCAACAAATAGAATTTATAAAAAAACTAGGAAAAAATGTAAACCTTGGTAACATACTACCTGAATCTCTTATATCTCTTAAGTCTCAGAGACTTGGAATAAGAGGGGATTCCCTCAGTATAGAGAATACAATGGGGGAATTTGAAGCAAGTCCGGCCACAAAATTTGTTTACCATGTGATTTGTAATTCCATTAAAGCTGATCAAAATCTCATCATGAGAATAACAGGTTTAAAAAGAAGGACAGTATGTAATTCAATAAATGAACTTATAAAATTAGGAATGATAAAGGAAACACTTGATCAATCAGACCTGAGGAGAAAATTTTATACTGTGGTCAAGCATTAATGTGAAAAATTTTCATAAAAATCTTCTCTCTTTGCATATTTATTCCAATTGGAAAAAATATTTATGAGAAAATTTTGATAAATAATTATGAAAAAAGAATATATATTCATAGTAATATTAGTGGCTGCAATAATTGTAGGTTCTTTTGTTGCCTTCAACTTTGTACAATCTAAAAGTACCTCTGATTCACAGGTCCTTAAACTTGGTGTGTATGAAAAAGTAACATCAAATGATCTTATTTCAAACAATCAAAACCACATATATTTCATTTCCTGGTACGGATGTCCAATAGGTGCCGACAATTCATGGGTTCTTTATGATCTTATTAATTCTAGCATGAATGGAAATGGCACCCAATATGTCATACCACATCAGTCAATTGCCAATACTCCCGGACTTCTTTTCTTAAAAGGTAAACCTTATGACAATATTGGAGAAAATTTCACATTTTCATATGCAGGAGTTCCGTTTTGTTTTACATCCATCTATCTCTACAATCAAACACTTACAGGAATGTATAACAATCAATCATTTGGTAATATAAGCAAGAATACTTATAATATTTCAAGAATTGATGACGGACTTGCACTACTTCAAAAATATCTTCCTTCTTCAGTATACAATGTTGCAAAGCAATACGAGACTGAAATACCACTTGAAAACCACACCGAATCCATTGCCAATCTTTCAGGACATCTGGTTACAATGCTTATAATAACAGGTCCTGATGGTACATTTGTTCATTTCTTTTTCATGTTCCCATCATTCTCAAGTGGAGTAATGGCCTCCACCGTATTGAGTGATTATATGAAAAACCAGCAAATTCAAAGTGCTGAACAGGAACTAATTTTGATAATGGGAGAGGCAGACACAGCCTGCGCCTGATAAAGTAAAAATTTATCCTATTATTTCATGAATTGTGAGAATATTATCTCCATCTAATATTTCCTTATTTAATCCTTTATGTGACCTGATAAAATCTTCGCTTTTGAGCCATGCATTAAATGATTCCAAGTTCTCCCAGTAGGTTTCTACGATATAATCTTCCCCCTTGATTGGCCTCATAAAATTAGTTCTCACAAAACCTTCAATTTTTTTAATATTTTTCTCTCTTTTTATAAAGGAATCTTCAAACTCTTTTTCCCTACCCTTTTTTACTCGGATATGATTCTGTGTAACAATCATATATAAATATTGGTCGTTCCTATTTAAAAATTTTTTTAATAGGTGTTCATCTATCTTACTCATAGGAAAATTTTTTAAATTTAATGCGGGAACCGGGATTCGAACCCGGGTTAAGGGCTTGGGAAGCCCCTGTGATAACCACTACACTATTCCCGCTCAAGTTTCATATAGATAAAAAATTAATAAATAATTCTAAATGTGAATGGTACTTTCAGTACCATCCTCTTGCTTTCATTGCGTCTGCAACTCTTTTAACTGCTATTACATATGCTGCAGTCCTTGGATCAACTTTGTATTGATCAGAAGCTGCAAGAACTGCCTCTGCAGCAGCAGTCATCTTTTTATCAAGTTTTTCATAGACCTCGTCAAGTGTCCAGTAATATCCACCTATATTCTGAACCCATTCGAAGTATGATGTTGTCACTCCTCCAGCATTGGCCAGGAAATCTGGGAGAACAAGAACATTGTTTTTAAACAATATCTCATCTGCCTCCGGAGTGGTTGGTCCGTTTGCAAGCTCAAGAACTATCTTCGCCTTTATTTTTGATGCGTTGTCACTTCTTATCTGGTTCTCAATTGCCGCTGGAATTAGAACGTCCACATTTAGTTCAAGAAGTTCTTCGTTAGAGATGTTCTTAGCTCCTTCAAAATCCTGAACACTTCCGTGTTTCTGTTTGTGCTCAAGAAGTTTTTCAAAGTCCAATCCTTTTTCAGAATAGATTCCTCCCTTTGTATCTGATATTGCCACAACCTTTGAGCCAAAATGTTCCTTAACAAGTTTCATTGCAAACTGTCCTGCATTTCCAAACCCCTGAATTGCCACAGTAGCCTTTGATAGATCAATATTCTTCTTCTTTGCCCCTACCTTGAGGACGTACATTCCCCCCTTTGCTGTTGCGTCTCCCCTTCCTTCAGATCCGCCAACAGTAAGTGGCTTGCCCGTAATAACACCAGGAGCAGATTTTCTAACTATGTTCTCGTATTCATCCATCATCCATGCCATTATCTGAGGTGTTGTGTAAACATCAGGTGCAGGAACATCAACCTCGGGCCCTATGAATTCACCAAGTGCCCTAACATAGGCTCTGCTTAACCTCTCAAGCTCTCCAGCACTCATCTTCTTTGGATCGCATATCACTCCACCTTTTGCTCCACCAAGTGGAATGTCCACAACTGCAGTTTTCCATGTCATCCAAGCAGCAAGAGCCTTAACTGTTGAAATAGTCTCCTCAGGATGAAATCTAATTCCACCCTTTGTGGGTCCTCTTGCATTGTTGTAGTGAACCCTAAACCCTGTGAAAACCTTAACCTTTCCGTCATCCATCCTCACAGGAAGACTTACAGTCATTATCTGCTGTGGTTGCTTTAATATCTCAAGAGCCTGCTGGTCTAGTTTCATAACCTTTGCAGCTTTTTCAAGCTGTTTAACGGCTATGTCAAAAGGATCTAAATCTTCTGCCATTAAATCACCTTAGGCGTTTGGGTATTTAACCAATGAATTAAACCTTTATGCATTTTTTAATTTCATATTTCATAATATGGTGTTTCATATAAAAGCCGTTACCTCTAATTCAACCAGGGCGTCTTTATTTGAAAAAGAACATACAACAGTTGTCCTTGAAACGGGGTTTTTTCCAAAATATTTCTCAAATAGATCATTCATTTCTTTAAAATTATCAGCTGAAGAAAGGTAAACAACTACTCTTACCACTTTTTCCATGGAACTGCCTGAATGTTCCAGGATTTTCTTGACGTTTGAAATTGCTTTCTCAAACTGTAATGTAAAGTTCCCTAAAGTTTCCTTTGAAACGCCAAGCTGACCTGACAAAAAAACCAACCTGTCAAAAACTGTAGCATGTACGTATGGCCCTGCTCTCCCTAGATCTTCAACAACTACTGTTTTTTTATCCATAATATGAATATACTTTGTTATTATTTATTATTTTTTTATATTACACCGGAGGGTTTTTCCTTAATAAATGGAAATTCATAGTATTTTGAGTATAATGAAGTGGCAATAAAACCAGAGAATGAAAAAATACCAAAAAATATTAAACCTGAATATACGCCGTACAATCCTGACAGAATTCCAAACCCAAAGATTCCAGTAATACCGCCCAGCCTTCCAATCATCTGAGAGAAGCCTTCTCCACTTGCCGAGTGTCTTGTTTCATAGGCATCAGCAGGAGCTATTACGGTTGTTTTATCTGGCCCCATAGCACCAAAGAAAAAAGATGTGAATAAAAGAGAGAAAATCAAAATGTAATTTATATTAGTGTTGATATATCCTATTGAGCCCAATATCAAAAGTGGGATGGCCCGACCAAGAAAGCCTATTTCTTGCAATCTAAGAATGGCAATTTTTTTTATTAGCCAAACAGTTACAAGGGCCGCGGGGATTGTGACCATTTTAGTTATGAGGCTAAAATAATCTGAAACAGGATTTGATACAAATAGTATTACTGCGAAAAAAGCAGGTAAAAACACTGAAAAACCTTGATCTGACACCTGATATGAGAACCATGAATAGCTGTAAAACGCTATTCTTATTTTCTTATTACTGAAAAAGTCCTCCATTATATTTTTCATGCTTTTTCTACTTTCATTCTTCCATTTTTTTGATTCAGGAAGGAAACCTCTTAAGAAAATGAATGGCAGTGAGATAACTGACCCAGAGAGAAGAATGTACCTCCAACCATCAATTTCGAAATAAGTGTTTAGCAATGTTCCAAGTCCATATGCAACAATCATTCCAAAATTGGCGGCAAATAGAATAACTGCCATGTTTCCTTTAGAAGAACTTTCCTCACTTAACTCTTTTATGTATGGAAATGCAACTGAAAAATCCATACCGATTGCAAAACCAACAAATAATCTTGATATAAACAGTGTTTCAAAATTGAATGATAATGCAGCAAAAGTTTCGAATATAAAATATCCTATAATATCGACGGTTATCAATGACTTTCTTCCAAATCGATCAGAGAAAAGACCGGATGGGAAAGAACCTATTGCTGCACCCATAATAGAGGAAGCTGCAATTAAAGTTATCTGATATGTCCCAAGGCTGAACTGTTCACTTATTGGTTTAATTCCAACCGAGATTGCGGCAATATCAAAAGTAGAGATGAAGATGCCACTGCCAAGAATTAAAATGTATATGTTGTTGCTTCTAAAATTCATGTAAGGTTTCCCTTACAGATATTTACAATTGGTATTAAAGATTTTTTCTTATTGATTTTACAGCCTCTCCCATATTTTTCAATTTTTTATATGCCACATCCCTTGATCTTGTCCTTAGTCCGCAATCCGGGTTAACCTTTATAAGTTCCGGAAAAGGCATTAGTTTCATTGAGTATTCCAGCCTATCTTTAATTAATTCTTGACTCTCCAAATCATCAATATGGACATCTGTTACACCTATTCCAAGGAATTTCTTTTTATTCAAAGTTTCATTCATTTCATTGAACCTTTTTACGTCATAGTAACCCTTTCTTACATCATCTGTCAAGCCTCTGTTAAGGCTATCTCTGTTGGCAAATTCAAGATTGTATCCGTCAACCTTCAAATCAGGCATAACATTAAATAGCATTCCATAGTCAGAACTGTAACAGACATGTATTGATGATTCTATTCCATCTATATTTGAAATTGTTCTGTTTACTGAATTCACAACTATATCCATCTCGTCAGGATGAGTGGTTGCTGCTGGTTCATCTATTTGAATCTCTAGTTTTCCAGTTTTACCATTCTCCCTCCAGATTTTAAGAAGATGGAGAATTTCTTCCCGAAGTACCCTGGCAAAGGAATCTGCAAGTTCAGCCCTGTCCCTATAATACTCATTAAATGACCAGTCCATCATGGTGTAAGGACCAGTAACTGGAATCTTTATGTTTTCCCAACCCTGTTTAATCAGGAATTTTAATTCATCTTCAAGAGGGTGATACTTCAAATTCAGTAATCCTTTCACACTTCCTTTTTTATAATATCGGTTATCAAATGATCTGACCGGCCCATAAAATTCTATATTTTGCATCGCTATGGCGAAGTTCTCATACATTTCCCATCTAAACATTTCGCCACCAACCCCTATATTATCAATACCTGCTTTTTCAAAAAGTGAAATCGTTTCTATAGTTGCCCTTTCAGCCTTGCTTTTGAATTCCGGTGTTCCAAAAGTTTTATGGAATACACTGCTCAGATATTCAGGCTTCCTGAAACTCCCTATCTCTTGTAATATCAAATTTTTATTCGTTTTCCACCACCTCCTTCATTACTTTTACCTTTTTATCAGCAATTACCCTTGGAAGAAAATCCGGATAATCATTAAATCCAATCAAAACATTTCCGCTGTTAACTTTTTCTAATTGTTTTATAATTTTTTCCTTGGACTCTATTGTTGTGGTTTTTGCCTCAAAAATTCTCATTATCTGGATTTCTGATTCATTGGGATTTTCATTTTTCCTTTCTGAAAAACCTGCTATGGCATCCAGAACTATTTTCTTGTTTCCTAGAACCTCCTTTATTGAGATCAAAGTATCATAATGTACAGGGACTCGTTCCATTATGATGACACCTTCCTTTGAAAAATTTCTCAGAAGATCTCCGTAGGCTTCCAAAATGCTAACAATAAAATCCTCTTTTTTTAATTTGGCATCATTATAGCTGTATGAGAAAAAAGTTTCTGGCCCGGGAAGAAATCCGTAACCCCCCTTTGATCTGTAGACTGGGCCTGGTATGTTGTCCTTTCCGCTGGCCTCCGAATCTCGGAATTTTGGTTTTCCAACTATTTTAGGTTCCCGGTAAAATGTATTTGTATATTCAAGTCTCCTCAATGGGCCAACTTCAAAACCGCTAAGGGAGCCCAGTAGAGGGCGGAAAATATCAAACCAATTATACAGTGGGTCTGAGGACAAGATATTTTCCCCTCTGAATTTTAGAAATTCCTCAGTCTCCTCGTCTATTCTGTTATTAAGATCTTTAACCCCTAAAATTCCTCTTTGCCATCTTCCGATCAATATCCTTAGATTTTCATCCTTTGGATATATTCCATCAATCAAACCTTTTACATTATTCATTTTATACACACTCCAATATATTTTTAGCTATTTCATAATCATTCATTGGCATAATGTGAATCCCAATAACATACTGCTTTAGCTTTTCATATGTTTCAAGGATCAACCTTGCAGATTCTGATCTTATGTCTTCTGTATTTTCCAGTCTCCTAATTGTTTCTTCATCAATTTCTACCCCAAGTTTCTTTATGAAATTTAACTGAGATTTAGATTTAAGAGGCATAAATCCTGCGATAATTTTTTTTTCTTTCAATTTAATGAAAGAATCATGAAAACCAAAGATAATTTGGCTAACAAAAAAGTTAGCACCTGAAGAAATTTTCATTTTAATTATCTCAGTTTCGTTTGACCTGTATGGATTGAATGCCCCCCCTATTGAAAAATTTTTGTCTTTTAGGTTCTCTTCCAATGTTTTTTTAGCCAGCTCCATTGTTTTAAAAACATCCAGTTCCCTAACCTCCCTTGAATTCATACTTTCATTTATTTTATCTCCACCGATTATAAAGAAGTCCCTTATGCCAAATTTTACACCTGTTTGAAATTGAGATGACAAATAAAGAGAGTTTTTGTCCCTTGGTGTTATATGTGGAATTGCAGAAAGTGAGGTATTTTTAGATAGTTCAATAGCTGTAATTATTGGATCGATGCCGGGTTTTCCCTGTGGATTTTCCGGTATCATAACATGGTTTGCAACACCATCCATGATGTTTTTTGCCCTGTTTATATCCTCTATGGTTGGAGACTTCTCAGGCAAAAATTCAAATGACTTTACAGTCTTCGATGCTGATATGATGCTCATTTCCTGACTTTTTTAAGATTGAATTATCTTATTTAATATATTGTTAAATTTTAATTATCCATAGTAATACTATGATAGAGTCAAAAGTATATCTCTCAATTTTGTGTAAACCTCATTTCCCTTATTTGTTAATGAATAGGTAAGATTCTCTTGATCCCTATAGACAATGTTCGCTTTCTGTAAGAATTTAAGTCTCTTTGATATTATATTGTTGCTTGCATTTGGTACTGATTCCACAATCTCAGAGAATCTTGCTTTCTCCTTGTTTTTTATGACAAAAATTATCAATACCGTAAACTTTCTGATAATTTTTGAAAGAGTTTCAGCACCATTATCAATACAAACTTTTTTCCGGAAACTTCAATTATACAATTTTCCCATTTTTTTTCCAGTCTGTAAGAATCTAAATTGGGCATTAAATTCAAAATTACATTAACAGTATTAATGGTTTTAACTGTAATAATCTAAAAAGTTCTTATTGCTATTTTGAAAAATAGATAAAATGATAATATACAATAAAATGTACCCCCATAAATGATGGATTATCCTAAAAAACTTGAAGGGAATAGGGACACTTATTACATAAAAAGACATTTAGCGACTGGGGGAATGGGGGAAGTTCTTGAAGGAGTGGATTCCAGTGAAAGACCAGTTGCAATTAAGATTCCACTGAACTACAAGCCAAATAGGAATGGTGACCCCGTAAATGATCAATTACAGAATGAAATAAACAATCTAAAAATTGTAACTCATCCAAATATAGTGAAATATTATGATGACGGTATTTTTGAACAGAATATATTTCTTGTTATGGAAATGGTAAAGGGAAAAAGCGTCAAAGATCTTGTTGAGGGAGGAGAATTTGAATATGCGTTTGCAAAAAAGGTTTCACAGGGAATCGCAAATGCTTTAGGCTATCTGAGGAGATATAGGATCGTACATCGTGATGTTACCCCAGTAAATCTTATAATTTCAGAGTCAGATGATATTGTTAAACTAATTGATTTCAGCACATCTGTAAGGTTAGGGGAAGATGAAGAGTACATGAGAATAAGAGGAAGTAAGGTAGGTACTGCCAATTTTTCAGCGCCAGAGCAATTCACTCAGGGACTTTGTTATATAGATTCAGATGTCTACTCACTTGGTGCAAATGCTTATTATTGTTTAACTGGAAATTACCCAGAAAAAATTAAAAACGATCTAAAGGCCATAAAAAGGTTTGAAGGATTGTCAGTTTACGAAGTCATAAGAAAAACACTTCAGATTAAAAGAGAAGACAGAGAAAGAGATATTTTTAAATTGATAGATATTCTAAAAGGTAAGTAGGGCCTGTGGGGTAGTCAGGATATCCTTACGGCCTTCGAAGCCGAAGAGCCGGGTTCAAATCCCGGCAGGCCCGCTTTAAATATGTTATTTAAAATTTTAAATAATTTTTGTAAAGTATAATACTAGAACCACAACAATTATCACAACAACAACGCCAATACCAGCAATGAGTCCTTTATTGCTTTTTTTATCAGCTTTTGTTATATCAAGGTGGTGGACGGTCCTTGCATGTTCTATCAAAGCCTCCTTTGTGTTAAATACCTGCTGGCAACCTGCTGCTGTGCATTTAAATTTTCCCTCTGTATTTTCTGCACTGTTCATAATAATTTATAGAGGCATAATGTTAAAATTTATATAAAATATATTTTTACAAAAAATTTTATATCGAAAATAAATCATTACTGATTATTTAGTAACATACTAAATTAATTAGATACTTAATAAATATAAAAATAATATGTCAGAATCTTAATTGTTTGAAAAACTGTTTTATAACATATACCAATATAGATATTGTGATTTAAATGTTCGAAAACGAAGTGACATACGTAAGATATCAAAAAAAAGGAAAGGAAGAAGAATTTGATCAAAAATATGAAGAAGCTTTGAAAGATGTAAAAAAATATTTTCATAAAGAATACCCACTTATAATAGGATCAGAAATATTAGAGGATAAAAAGATCAGTGAAATATCCCCTGTTGACGGAAATGAATTGGCAAAATTCCAGGCTGCGTCTAAGGAAACCATTGACAATGCCATAAAAATGCTGAAGAAGGGACAGAAAAAGTGGTATGAAAAAGGATATTTGGAAAGAGCAAGAGTGATGTATAAAGTTGCGGACAAATTAAGTGCTGATAAATTTAATATTTCCGCAATTCTAGCTTTTGAAAATGGAAAAAACAGATTGGAAGCAATGGCAGATGTTGATGAGGCAATTGATTTTCTGAGGTATTATGCAACAAATCTCATAGAAAACCAGGGTTTTGCCAGACTAACAGGGAAAGGATATGACAATGAAGAAAGCTTCAGCATTATGAAACCCTATGGTGTTTTTGCAGTAATAGCTCCATTTAATTTTTATGCCATAACAGTTGGAATGACGGTTGGTCCACTGGTTGTTGGTAACAGTGTGTTATTGAAGCCATCAAGCAATATTCCGCTCTCTTCTTATCTGTTTGTAAAAACACTGATAGAATGTGGTGTTCCTGAGGATGCAATTGCGTATGTTTCAGGAAATGGTGGTGAAATAGGACCTTATATTTCACAGCATAAAGAGATTTCAGGAATACTTTTCACTGGTTCAAGGAATGCGGGACTTGATATATACAGAAATGCCACAAAGGAACACCCCAAGGTGGTAATCACAGAAATGGGAGGAAAGGATGCAATAATAGTCTCCAACAAAGCGTCCCTTAAGAAGGCTGTTAACGGAGTGTACAGAGCTGCTTTTGGTTATTCAGGCCAGAAATGCAGTGCTTGCTCAATAGCTTACGTGCATAAGGATATTTATGATAATTTTTTGAAAGAGATAAAGAGTGTTACTGATAATTTAAAAGTGGGAGAGCCATACTTAAAGGAAAATTTCATGGGTCCGGTCATAAACAAAGAGGCATTTGAGAAATATAAAAAATATATTGAAATTGCAAAAAAAGATGGAAAGATAGTTTCAGGGGGACAGATAATTGAAAAAAATGGGTTTTACGTAAGACCTACCATAGTGACAGACCTGCCAATGAATTCAGAGATAATAAAAAACGAACTTTTCTTGCCCATATTGGCTCTTGTAAAAGTCGATTCCTTGGATCAGGCAATAGAATTTGTAAATGATTCAGATTATGGACTGACTGGAGGAATATTCACAGAAGATCCTGATGAGATAAAGAAATACTTTGATACCGCTGAGGTTGGAGTGCTTTATGCAAACAGAGAGAGGGGAGGATCAACAGGGGCAATGGTTGGTTCTCAGCCATTTGTGGGCTGGAAACTTAGCGGTATAAGTGGAAAAGGTACTGGTTCTTACTATTATCTGCAACAATTCCTCAGGGAGCAATCTCAGACCATAGCTCATTGATCGACCATATTGAAAAAATTTCTCCAATTTTTTTAATTAGTATATCTTTATAAATCTCAATTTCTTTTTCAATATTTAATTTTGTACCCAACTCTATCTCCTCGGAAGTCATTATGGAGGGATCGAATCCACAAGGATTGATTTTGGAAAAATATGTCATATCAGTACATACATTTAGTGCTGTGCCATGCATTGTACAATCTTCTTCAATAGAAAATCCTGTTGATGCAATTTTTTTACTTTTAATCCATATACCAGTTTGTTTACCTAACTTAGATTCTCCTATCAATTTATTCTTTAAAAGGTAAGAAATTTCAATTTCATGAGCCAGAGATATCACATCAAGAATGTTAAATTTCAGCTTTCTAAGGTTGAGAATGTAATAGGTTACGATCTGGCCAGGCCCATGAAAGGTTACTCCACCTCCCCTTTTTATATTTACGGCATTAACAGGATAATTAGTATCCTGGTGAATACCTACTGTGTAAACGGGTTTATGCTGAAGAATCAATATGTAACCAAAATCATTATCTGCAACTTTTTTCCTCAACCTTTGCTGAAGTTCCAATACATCTAGATAATCTTCTGTAAAATTTGAAATTAATATTTTAATATTATAGTTATAGTGAAGATTCAATCCTTTTTTTCACCCTGTTAAATATATCCCACATCCTTTTTGGCATTTTGTTCCCGAATGACTGAAAGAAGATCTCAATCTGATCGAATTCATTTAGATATCCTTTTAAATCAATTTTCAGTAATTTTGACAACGTTTGCTCAGATACCAATGAATTTGGCGCAATGTCCTCAGGGTATGGAACATTTCCAACTGGTGTTTCAATATATCTGTTAACTTTTCCATTGACTCTTCCCACTATCCATTTGATAACATACATGTTGTAAGAGTAACCTGGCCACATGAATTCGCCATTTTCATCTTTTCTGAACCAATTAACATTGAATATCTTTGGTTGCTCTTTCAGACTTTTGCCAACTGATAGATAATGATCAAAATATTTACCCATATTGTATGGCATAAATGGTTTCATGGCCATTGGATCATGCCTAAGCTGTCCAACCTTCCCTATTGCGGCAGCTGTTGTTTCGACCCTTTGCATTGCTCCAAAAAGAACTCCCTCCTCCCAGTCTCTGGCCTCCATAACCAATGGAACCAGGTCAGATCTTCTTCCACCAAATAAAAATGCAGATATTGGGACTCCCTCAGGGTTTTCATACTCACCTGAAAGGTTCCTGTAATTATTTATAGGTGTTGTAAACCTGGAATTGGGATGAGCAGCTTTCTCCTTACCGTTGTATGGTTTTCCAGTCCAATCTGTAAGATTTTCCCTCTTCTCGTCCATTCCCTCCCAGAATGGTCTTCCAAGGCTGTCCACAGCAACATTTGTAAATATTGTATTTCGAGATATTGCATCCATTGCTCTTGGATTTGTTTTTCTGCTAGTATGTGGAGCAACACCAAAAAAACCATATTCCGGGTTTATTCCCATTAGTCTTCCATTCTTTGGATGCATCCAGGTTATGTCATCACTTATAAGAGAGGTATCCCATCCAAGATCCAATAATTCCTTAGGTGGTTGCAGCATTGCAAGATTTGTTTTTCCGCTTGAGCTTGGAAATGCTCCTGTTATATATGTTATTTGACCTGCCGGATCTTTAACTCCTACGGCCATCATATGTTCAGCAAGCCATTTTTCCTCCAAAGCCCTGAAAGATGCTATTCTTAAAGCATGACATTTCTTGCTCAAAAGGGCGTTTCCACCATAATTTGTGTTAAAACTAATTATCAGCCCCATTCCCTCATTTTCATCTGGAAAGTGGAAAATATATCTGTTTTCTGGATCAAGATTTACAGTTGAATGGAGACCTAGCACAAATCTACCTTCTTTTGCTATTGAGGATGCTATTTTATAACCTACCCTTGTAATTTTAATCAGATTTAGTACCACATAAAGGCTGTCAGTAAGCTCCAGACCACCCTGACCATATTCTGAGTTTAAGGGACCTAACCAATATGGAACCACATAGAGAGTTTTTCCTTTCATGGATTCTTTCATAGTTCTTTTAGATATTTCAAGCGCCTCATCTGAATGAATCCAATTATTTGTTGGTCCTGCATCCTTTTTTGAGCCTCTTGTACAAGTATATGTATCCTTTTCAGATCTAGCAACATCATGAGGTGAACTTCTATATAGATAACAACCAGGAAATTCATTCTGATTTAGAGTTATCAATTTACCTTCATTTACAAGTTCTCTTATTATACTCTCTTCTTCATCCCCCTCTATTACATTTATCTTACTGGGATTGCACAAGTTAGCATATTCTAAAACAGCTCCAAACATTTTATCTGAAAGTTCAGGATTCAAATCCTTTAATTTTTGAAAAAATTCTGATTTCTCTACTGCCTCCTCAACCATTTTCATAGCTCTGTCATCTGATCCTTGCTCACACAACCCTAACATCTACTAACCTCAAACAAATCATTTTTTTATACATTTAAATCTTTTGATAATCTCCATCGATAAATAACGAATAGAAGTTATTAATTTACATCAATTTAAATAAATAAATTCCTATTTTTTAAAAAATAATAATTTTTATATAGTTAAACTAAAATACGGATTGATTGGAAAGAGAAAAGAGAATTCCACACTTAAATGTTAACGAAATAGCAGTTCTTCTTATGCTCGCAAGAGGGGAAAAAAACCTTGCATTCATATCAAGAGAATTGAATATGACACTTCAGGGAGTACGTTATTACGTTTCAATTTTCAAAGATATGGGACTAATAAATGAACTTGATGTGACTGAAAAAGGATATGAGTATTTATATGAGACTCTTGGGGATTTGAGAAAATTCCTCATTATGGGGTCAGAAATAATTTATAAAAACAGGAACTGGGAAGCAATAGCAGACGAAGATATAAAAAATGGGGATAAAGTTTATCTTAAGATGGAGGGTGGCTTTTTACATGCATTTAAAAGTGGACCCGTAACTGGTGCCAGCGCAATTGCCAATTCAGATTGTTTAAAAGGTCAATGTGCCAGGATAAGTCAGATTAAGGGCTTTATAGACGTAAAATTTGGGAGAATAAATGTGAAAATAATAAAAAATGAAAAATTAAGAAAATACGAAGATGTCAAAAAAACACTAACTGAAATTGTGAAAAGTGAAAAAAATTCAAACGTAATTTTTGGAATTGGAGAGGGGATTAAAAGCCTCTTATGGGATTCTGAATCAGTCATATTTTTTTCCCCTGTGGAGGGTTCATTTAATGCAGCCATAAGAGGTTTGGATTCAATATTATTTTGCACAGAGGATTCTTTTAATATGTATATGGAAAAGATAAGTGAAGAAAAGTCAAAATATGAGGATGTGGAAATAAGTTTTGAGTATATTAATTGAAATTGTAAATTTAATATTATAATAATTTTATTATTTTTTAATCTATTATTAATTAGAGATATTGAAAAATATAAAAAAAAATATTCCTATGGGAAAATAGTCTTTCATTAGCAACCATATAAATATTTAAATAAATAGAAAATATTACATAGAAGCAACATTGAGGTGAAAAAAATGGAGGACGATGAAAGTGGCCGTGGGAATTCATATTTTTGCAGATCTCTATGGGATAAATCCGGAAATTATTTCCGTCAAGGAAAAAATGATGGACATAATTGAGGAGTCTGTAAGGGCTGGAAACCTAACAAAGATATCTTCTGATTACCACCAGTTCCATCCTTTCGGGGCCAGTGGTATTGTACTTCTTGCTGAATCTCATATTTCTTTCCACACATGGCCGGAATATGGTCTGATAACCCTGGATATTTTTACATGTGGAGAACCCGAAAAGGCTGACAGGGCATATGAGTATTTGGTTAATGTTTTAAAACCTGAGGCAATAAATTATAAAAAACATGAGAGAGGAGATCTAATTGGAATAGCAGTATCTTCTCCCGAAAGAACTTAAATCAAGCTTTTGAACCCCAAAAAATATTTTCCTTCCTCTTTATTTTTATGATTTCTTCCATTGTTTTCATTGTTTCCTCATCAAGGGGGTTCTCCCGTAATGCCTTGACAGTATTCTCCGTAATGTCCACATAAATAATCTCGTCTGGAAAAATATGCCTGTTCAGTATCACTCCGTCAATAGCTACCGATACTTCAGAGCCGGCATCTGCAAATTTTCTGTTAACGTCTCCATCCTTAATGCTCTTTATCGTACCTGCATATTTTCCATCCTGTCTTATCAATGTGTCATTAACCTTTATCCTTCCAGATAACACCCTAATACCAACCAAAACAGGTTTTGCCTGTCTGAATATATATTGTGGCAGTATTGTAATTTTTGAAGGAATTGGGAACGATTGTTTTTTCTCTTCCTCAAGTTCGGCTTTTTTATCTTTTAACCATTTTTCTGTTTCTTCTATTAATGAATAAATGATATTTGACGTAATAACTCCGCAATCATATGTTATTACGGAATTCCTGGCATCAGGAGAAAGCTCAACATTAAAACCAACAATTAATCTGTCCATTGCATCAGGAAGTGTTGAAACATCTATGAGATCCCTTTTACTAATCTCTCCAGTGGCAGCAGATCTTATTGGAATATTTTTCTGCTTTAGTTCATAAGCAACAGCTTCGAGAGAGCCAAGAGTGTCAGCCTTCAGTGTTACACCATTCTTACTGAGATCAACATTTACACGGCTCTCCTGGGCAAATTCTTCCTCGGCTTCAGCTATGTTTCCATTGCTAACCATAAGAGTAGAGCCAGGTATTACATTGTAAGAGTCTGATATTAAAACCCTAACTCCCGCAGCAGATTTTACCAACTCCTTTTCCTTTATTGTTGATCTTCTAGTTGATGAGTTCACAAACAAACCTTTTATTCTGGTCTCCTTTATTCCAGCATCTGTGTTTACATAAATTTTTGAGCCTTTTTTTAACTCTCCTTGATAAAGAACAGTATCAAGGAATATTCCAGCTGAGTCGTCCTTCCTAACCTCAAGCACGCTTGCCTTACCTAAACCCTCGATTCTCGATATATTTTCAGAAAGATATTTCTGAGCCAACCCAGATATTGTTAAAAGGGTTTCATATATCCCAATTCCTTCTCTTGAACTGGCAGGAATTATAGAGACAAATTTTGAAAAATCTGTTACTCTGTCATATCTTTCGGCCTGAAAACCTTCATTATACAACTCATTAACAAGATTATAAAATCTTTTGTCGAATTCCTGTATATATTCATCTCTTTGAGATTTAATAAACTTACTAAATAATTTTGACTCAGTTTTTCTATAATAGGGAATTAGATCTATTTTGTTTGCTACAACAACAAAGGGTGTGCGAAATTTTTTAAGTATGTTTATTGATTCTTTTGTCTGAGGCATTAATCCGTCATTAATGTCTATAACAAGAATGGCTATATCAGCAAGAGCGCCTCCTCTTGCCCTCATATTTGAAAACGCTACATGACCTGGTGTATCAACAAAAAGTATCCCTGGAATTTTTAAAATGCCTTTTTTTAATGTACCCTCTGATAATTCCATAATTCTGTTTATTGATATTTCAGTTGCGCCTATTCTCTGGGTGATTCCTCCTGCCTCCTTTAAAGCTACCGAACTTCCCCTTATAGCATCAAGGAGTGAAGTTTTACCATGGTCTACATGACCTAAAACACTGATAATAGGTTGCCTCAAATCTTCTTTATTCTTTAATTCTGCAGGAATAAGTATCACCCCAAATATTTAATTATAAATTTATAAAAGATTTTCGTCGCCGTAGCTGAAATTTAAAATTTCTTTTTCTGAGAAAAAAATTTTTGATTCATGTTCGTAAGCTTCAATTGAGTCTGAAGCATGGACAAGGTTTCTTTCTATGCTATTGGAATAATCCCCCCTTATTGTTCCTGGTGAAGCTTTCGAACCGTCAGTAGCTCCAACAATATTCCTCACTGTAGATATGGCATTCCTTCCTTTTACTATAATGGCTATTATGGGCCCTGATGTTATGTATTCAACAAGTTCCTTAAAAAATGGTTTTTCCTTATGAACAGAATAATGTCTTTCACCATTTTCCTTTGAAAGCTGAATCATTTTCAAAGCAACAATGTTGAGGCCTTTCTGTTCAAGTCTTTTTATTATCTCTCCAGCAAGTCTTCTTTTGACTCCATCTGGTTTAACAAGAACAAGCGTCAGCTCTTCATTCATTGCTCAGCACCTGTTTTTTTCTCAGCCATCTTTTTTAAATTCTTAATATTATGATATTCCGCTGTCCATTTAACCTTTCTCGGGATTCTTTTTAGCTTCAACATATTTACCCTGCATTTTTTACTGCAGAAGTTAAGTGTTGCCCCATCTTTTCTGATGTAAAGCATTCCGGTTCCCGGTTCAATGTCCTTTCCACAAAAAGTACAAATTCTCTCTGCCATAATCTTCACCTGATTGATAGCTTCCTAGCCTCTCTGGCGGTTTCCCTTAACATCAGTATATCTCCAACCTGTACAGGACCCATGACGTTTCTTGCGATAATTCTTCCCTGATCACGTCCAGATAGCACCCTTACCTTGACTGTGGTCGCCTCACCTGTCATTCCTGTCCTTCCCATTAATTCAACAACCTCTGCAGGTGTTGCTTCGTTATCAGCCATTTATACCCCTCATTTTACAAGATTTTTAATCTCGCCTGATATCTGCTTGTAAATTTCTTCATTTTTTCCGTAATCCACAATTGAGACAGAAGCCGTTGAATTTATGCCCACCTTTGATCCTAGATTTTCCCTCTTTTTTACATATACAAAAGGAACTTTCCTCTCTTCACACAACTTAGGCAGAAAGAACACAACTTCTGGTGGGTTTACATCCTCTGCAATAACCACAAGCTTGCTTTCTCCTCTCTCAACAGACTTAATAACTTCATTTGTACCTTTTCTTATCTTTCCATTTCTGAAAGAATTTTCAACAAGCTCAAGAACCTTCTTTTCCAATTCCTCGGGAGTTTCGAATTTTACATATCCAGATTTATCCATTTTATATTCCTCCTTCACAGAGTAAAAAGGTAATTTAAAACTCTATAAATAAGTTTTTATCGAAAAGTGATTTGTCTAGAAGACAAAATCTATTATTTCCTTTACCTTTGATTCAGGTATCTTTTCCATTGTTGTTATAGGTTCAGGTATTTTCCCTTTTATGTTGTGCTTTTTGTAGAATGAAGCATACGTCAATGCGGGGAATGGATATGAATTTATCATATTATAGAGGCGAATTAGCTTTTGCTGAAGGTTTATTGCCTCTTCTATCTCTCCAGATATGAATTTTCTGTACACATTTACAGCTAATGGATTCACATTTGTTGTTCCACAAACACCTCCCTTTGCCCCCATTATTAATGATTGCAATAGCAGGTCATCCTGTCCCTGATATACAGAAATTTTATTTTTGAAACGATCTGTGAGCGAATTAAAATACCTTATGTCACCACTACTGTCTTTCAGGCCTCGTATTCTGCATATATCCATAATGTTTTCAATGGTTTCCAATTCAAAACGAGAGCCTGTAAATTGAGGTATGTTGTATATGTATAGGTCTCCGTTGAATACCTCAGAGATTTTTTCAAAATGTCTTACCATCCACGACTGCTCAGCCTTAATATAATAGGTTGGTTGCAATACTGCATGTTTTACTCCAAGGTCTTCAGCAAATTTTGCAAATTCCACAGCCTCTTCTGTATTCTGTGAGCCAATTCCTGTTATTACCTCAAAGCCATCGCTATTATCAACAATGATTTTAAGGAACTTTTTTCTTTTTTCCATGGAAAGGAGATTAAAAAGGCCGTTGCTACCTAAAGGGAATATCTTGTTTATTCCAAATTCAGTCATGTCTTCAAGGAGTATTTTCGTATATTGCTCCGATGGTTCTCCATCAGCATCAAGAGGGGTTATCAATGGACATATTATATCAACATCAGCCTTATTCATATATCCTTATTGCCAAATCATATATTTGTTTATTCAAAACAGTTTTAACGTTAAAAAATAATAAACAAAATTTAAATACGCCGATTTGCTTTTTATTTTGATAATATGGAAGAATCAGTATATGATAAGTATCTCAAAAGGATTCTTCATTCAGACCCAAAGGCTCTTCTTATTGTGCTTGATGAGATTGAAAATGATCCTTTCTTAACAGATGCAGAAATTAATATCCTTGAGGAGGAAATTCAGAATGTACTTAAATTCAGATCAAACGTAAGCGTAAAGGTGGTTAACAAGTACACAGGAAGAGAAGAGATGCCTCCTAAAACATATGTGAATAACTTTGATGGTTCAGTAGTTTATGAAGGTGAAAAAATAATGTACGGGATAATATGGAGGGTTTATACACCAACCATAAGGTATGCAGACAGTAAATACAAAATATGGTATTACAATGAAAAAATTTCAAAAATACTTTCAGACGTTCTATTAGAGGAGGTTCCTGGAAGACTTCCTGACTATTTTGATTATCCTCCGTGGCTCTTTGGGAGAGATAATTTTCTAAGGATACAGTATGTTCCTCTTCAAGACATAGTTTTTAACGCGATAATAAATGGGACAATAAAAGGTTGGGAAACTCTTATAGAGAAGGGGATTCCCAGAGAGATGGTAGATGACCTGAGGTCAAAAAACCTTGGAAACTATAATTGAAAGAGTTATAATTGGATTGAATTTAAAGCAATTTTATCATTATAATTACCTTTTAAGAGATATAAAATTTATTAAGAGAAGAACTACCTATGGGTTTGAAATGGATTTTTTCAAAGGTATCCCAATATCTCTTATTGAGGTTATTGAAAAAGATTCATATTTTGTATCATTCCCGGAGAAGATAAACTTTCATTGTTTGATTAATTTTAATAAAATTAAAATGATGATAGAAAAAGAAAGATTTTGGGAAATCCACAACCTTCTAGAATTTTTTTGGAGAAGGAAAAAAGAACCAGACAGGCTTTTTCTTAAGGGTGTTATAGATATTTGCGTTTCCCAGGTTAAGGTTCAAATGGGTCAGAATAACCTCTGTAATAGAATAATGAAAAGAGGTGAACTGGAAATAGAAAACTCAGGTCTTTCTAAACACATAGAGAAAATTATGGATAGAAAAGAATATCCTGTAAAATTTACAAATTTTTTTTTACTGTATTTAATAAATCGTCTAAATGAAGATAATGGAATTGTAGAAAATAAATAATTATAAAGCATTAACCTTTGTATGCAATCTATATCTGAGGTTTTGCATCCTGAAATGGAAGGTAAGCAATGCCATATAAGGGGCTGGGTTTACAGAATAAGATCTTCAGGAAAAATCGTTTTTCTTATTCTTAGGGATTCATCAAATATAATTCAGACCGTCGGGAAGGTTGAATTTCTTGGAGAAGAAAAATTTTCCAAACTTGAATCTTTGACCATAGAGAGTAGCCTTGAAATTGTTGGGATTGTAAAGAAAGATGAAAGAGCAATAACCGGTTATGAACTAACGATCACAGATTTTAAGATTTATCAGAGAAATGAAAATTTTCCAGTATCAAAGGACATATCAGAAGAATTTGAACTTGATAACAGACATCTGTGGATAAGGAGCCGAGAATTCAATGCCATATTAAAAATAAGATCAACAATTTTCAAGGCATTCAGAAACTTTTATTATGAAAATGGTTTTTATGAGGTCCAGCCTCCTTTAATGGTTTCAACAGCAACGGAGGGAGGGTCTACTCTCTTTGAAGTGCCCTTTTTTGGTGAGAAGGCATATTTGACCCAGAGTTCGCAGTTTTATCTTGAAACGTTCATATTTTCATTGGAAAAGGTTTTCACAATTTCACCAAGTTTCAGAGCCGAGAAGAGCAGAACCTGGAGACACCTTACAGAATACTGGCACGCTGAAATGGAAGAGGCTTGGGTAGGTAACGAAGAAATGATGAAAAGAGAAGAAGATATGCTTCATTATATAATAAAAAATGTACTTGAGGACAACGAAGATGAATTAAAAATTCTTAACAGAGATGAAAAACCTTTAAGGGATTCATTAAACAGCTTTAACAGAATGACCTACAGAGAACTAATTGAAAAATCCAAGGATCTTGGTATGCCATTAAAGTATGGTGATGATCTTGGTGCGGACGAAGAGAGAAAAATAATGCAAAATTTCACTAAGCCGTTGTTTATTACACATTTCCCTGCAGAACTAAAGACATTTTATCACAGGCCAGATCCGAAAAATCCTGATGTTATACTCTGCCATGATTTGCTGGCACCCGAGGGATACGGGGAGATAATAGGTGGAGGGGAAAGAATCTGGGAGTATGAGGTTCTAAAGAAAAGGATTGAAGATGCTGGTCTAAAAGAGAAGGACTACTATTGGTACCTGGATCTGAGAAAGTATGGAAGTGTTCCTCATTCGGGATTTGGTTTGGGAATGGATAGACTGGCAATGTGGATTATGCATCTACCCGCCATAAAAAATGCGATTCCATATCCAAGAACAATAAGAAGGTTAAAACCTTGATTAAAGAAAATCCATTCATTCAGGCGCTTAATAAAAAGCACCATGACTCTGTTCCCGTATGGTTTATGAGGCAGGCTGGACGTTATATGAGTGAATACAGGGAGGTTAGAAAGAAACATTCAATAATTGAAATCTGTCATGATCCAGAATTGTCCAGCTATATAAGTTACAGAGCAAAGGAAATTCTGGGAGTGGATGCGTCTATAATTTTTTCTGATATAATGATACCTGTTGAAAATTTAGGGTATTCAATAAGCTATGTTGAAAATATTGGACCGGTACCAAAAAAGGAAAGAGAAAGAAAAGAGATGTATTTTTCACATGCCGCTGAGGCATGCTTTCAATTCAAAACAAAACATCCAGAGGAGCCACTAATAGGTTTTTCGGGTGGTCCCCTAACTATTGCTTCCTACATAATTGCAGAGGGACCAGATAAAAATTTGGAAAAAACAAAGATGAAATTTTTTGAGGATGAAGAGTATTTTGATAACCTTATGGATGATATAACTTCAGTGCTAATTCATGATGTTAAAAAACAGTGCGATGCGGGATGTGATGCCATACAAATATTTGACAGCTGGGCAGGTTATCTTGATCCGTATTCATTTGAATATATCAATAAATGGAATAAGAAAATTGTGAACGCAATAAGGGAAAAAAATAAGAAATCTATATATTTCTCTACACAGACTGCTGGTATGATAGATCAGTTAAAAAAAATAGGTGCAGACTTTTTAAGCATTGATTGGAGATGTGATATCTCATATGTTGCAGAACAGACCGATTCTGGCATACAGGGAAATTTAGACCCTACGATTCTCCTAAGTGATGGAAACAAATATTATGAAAGAACAAAAAATATTATTAAAAGTATGAGAGAAAAAGATGATTTCATTTTTAATCTTGGACATGGAGTATTACCTGGTACGAAAGAACATAAACTGAAAGATATAGTATCTATTTGCAGGGGATATATATGAGTAGAGAGATTGTATTGATGGCATACGGAAGCCCTTCTTCAAAGGAAGAAATAATGGATTATCTAAGAGACATTTACCATGGAAAAGAACCACCAGAATACGCTATTAAGGAAACTTTTGCAAAATATGAAGCTTTTGGATACAAATCACCATCCAACGAAATTTTGGAAAGTCTTGTTTCAAAACTGAATAAAAATTCAGGGGATCACTACGTTTTGTGTTTCAAACACTGGAAACCTTCAATCGAAGAAACTTTGAAGAACATTATAGAGAGAGGGCCTGAGCAAATTGTGCTTCTACCACTTTTCCCTTTTAAAAATAAAAGTGTTGAAAGATCTTATATTGATGTTTCAAAAAAGGTCGTTGAGGAGAAAAATTTTACGGGAAAAGTAAAAATAGTGGATAGATTGAATAATAATTTATGGAGAAATTTTTGGGCCGATCAACTAAAAAATAAGAATGACGATGGTATTTTTTTTCTTTTCAGTGCTCACAGTCTTCCTTACAATATTAGTGAAGAAGAAGATTATTACAACACAGTAAGAGGTGAAGCAACTGTTTTGTCTCAAATGGCCAGATTGAAAAATTACTCGTTTGGTTTTCAGAGCCGAGGATCATACGGTAAAGTATGGCTTGAACCAAGTGTTTATGACAGACTTAAGGAAATAGGAAAAGAAATTGATGAGATTACAACAGTTCCTTTTGGATTTTATTATGATCATCTGGAAGTTCTTTTTGATCTCGATAGACTATTTGGAGAGAAAGTTAGAGAAAACGGTTTTAAATACAGTAGATTATCCCTCCCAAACAACAGTGAGAAATCAATAAATATAATTAAAGCAGCAGTAGGTGATCAAAGTGAGGAACATTAATGCATTTTATTATGGGGATGAAGAGTGGATTAAAAAAATTGTTAAGAAGCATACAGAGAGTGACATAACCATTTATGGAAAGAAAACAGAAAACATAAACATTACTGTAATAAGACCTTCAAGATTTCCAGATAAAATTTCTTCATTAACGGATTCCATACCACCCTGCAACATTTTCATTGTTGACTTTTCCAAAAGGGATTCAAACCTGGGTGAAGTTATTCTGGCCTGTTCACTTTACAATGACAGGGAGTTCGTGGTAATAAATTCTTCAGATAAAGAAAAGGACGCAAGGATTTTAAAATCTATGAACATAAATAAAATAACATTCTTTGAAGGTGACCATGTGGAAATGGAGCAACTTCTTGAATCAAGATCAATGGATGAGGAGTTTTCTTCTGAAACAAGGATACTCATAGATCACTTCTTTAAAGTTAAAAGCGTGGGAACAGTGGTTCTTGGTTTTGTTATATCAGGCTCAGTTGAAAAGCACCAAACACTGAATCTCAACAACGGTAAAATAAAGTGCATGGTGAGATCAATACAGATGAACGATGTGGACTTTGAGAGGGCGGGGAAAGGATCAAGAGTAGGCCTCGCTTTAAAAAATATTGAAATAGATGACCTGGAACGTGGAGATATACTTTCAAATGAACCTTTGGATATCACTAACAGCATATCAGGAAAGATCAAAAGCTCCTTACCTGGAAAAACGGTTGATGACGGGGAAATATTTATATCTGGATCAATGAAGTTTATAAGAGGAAGAAAAAATTCTGATGCCATAATTATGCATAGGCCAATTGTCAAATTAGAAAAATACTGGGTTATAAAACAAAACGCAAATCCAAGAATACAGGGATTCATAAACAATAATGATTTATAATGTACTCATGAAAAGTATAATAAGGAAGTTTAAATTCTATCATCAATGACCGACGGTTTGATAACCCGTATAATTGGAAAAATTAACTATAGAAACACCATAAAAGCATTGGGGATTATACTATTCCTCATTGGATTACTGTTTTATGTGGCGTGGTCAATCCTTTACAATACGTGGTCAGATCCGGGCTTGTATTCATTCTGTATAGTTCTTATAGTTTTTGGCCTTATAGTGATTTTTGGTTCTGATCTTAAGGATGAGAACTGAATCTTAGCTTTTTCATTTCGTCGTTTGCTAAATAAAAAAAATCTGAATAAGAGCTTCCTCTTCCTCCAGCTGTGTTTAGATCATTATAACCGTATTCAAGAGGATTTATTCCAAATTCTATGAGACTCCCCCAAACCTTATTTCTAAAGATTATTTTGTTGTAACAGTTGTTAATAATTGCTCCTTTCTGATCTAATGTGAGACTGCCAAAATCCTGACATATCAGATATATTGAACAATTAAAGTGTCTTGATGTTCTTAGCATTGAAAGTACTGAATCCAAAACTATTAAGTCCTTTGTAAAAAGGTGGAATTCATCTATTATAATCAGCTTTGGCTCTTCGTTTTTATTCATGAAGCTTTGAAGTTCGGTAAGAATATTTTGATTAAAATGTTCCTTTACTTCAAATGTGTCTCTGTAAGTCTCATAATCTCCGAGAGGATCTATTATAAATATATTTTTGCTGTAAATTTTTGAGAATTCCTTGATGAAGTGTTTAGAGAAATATGTTTTTCCAGAACCAGTTTCCCCCAATATTAAAAAATTGTAGGAAGGATAATTGAAAATGTTAACCCTTATTGGATGCCCCAAGGAATCCCTGCCAAGTATAATGCCTTCCTTTTCAAACTTTTTCCACAATAGAGGGTTAAATGGAAATAAATTTCTTGAAGTTAACAGGTAATTTCCAGGTATTTTTAAATCAAGAAATCGTTTTAAAGATATTAAGGGGTAAGATTTTACATCACATTTGAATCCAATTGATCTCAATTTTTTAAGTGTTCCCTCTACATTTATATTTAATTCGTAGGATTTATTTGAAGATAAAATTACAAATACTGAGCATCTGAAAAAGTCTTCAATGGGGATTTTACTAAGATATTTTGCATCCTCTATTTTGATGTATTCTTGATTTTTAAAAAGTGATTTTTTACCTTGCAATATTTTTTCCTTAAATTTAAGATATGATATTTTACGCAGAATATATTTAGGTTGCGCTCCAACAGTCTTTTTGAGCATTACACATACCACTGAATTGTTATCATCAATCAGAGTGCTCACATTGAATGGAGTTTTAAATGCAACATCATAGATCTCAAGAATAGAGAAGTATCGATTTTGATATTCAAAAAAATATTTAAACGAGTTACCTTGTAAAAGCCAATCCAACAATTCTATTTCATTAGGCTCAACTTTTAAAATTTTTTTGAACGGAAAATAAATTTCAAAATCTTTTTTATCACTCAAAATGTATGATGAGATGTTATGATTATCTTGCAGATTTTTTATTGAGAGAATAATAAAATTTTTATTAATACTACTTATATGTCTGAAATTCTTTACATACTGAATGATTTTTTCTTCCTTTAAATTCCATGAAAAGTCAATTTCCACCTTAAAATATTTTAATGTCTCTTTTAACTTTTCAAGTTTACGGATCGTTTTCACATATTTATTTAAAAAAATTACTAAAATTAAAATTAAAAACGATATTATTATTTTAATAAAAACATTAAATTGATAATATATTATAAAAAATATTAAGTACAAAAATAAAAGTAAAAAAAGCGGAAATCTCTCATATTTTCCAGACATTATGTTTGATAAAGGAATTAGATCATTATTATTTTCTCTGTTCATTTTCAACCTTCCAGTATATTGAATTTGAGATCCTTGAAATATCATTATCCAACATATTTGATGGACTTAATTCAAATATTGATTTCTCAATATGTTTATCCTTCATTATAGAATCCTTAAAATTGTTGTAATTCCCAAAATTTCCAAATAAAAAAGGATTTAATGATATTGCAAGAAATCTGTTAAATATATTGAAACCATAGAGAAAAATTGTTGGTAGAACTGAAATTAGAATCAAGAATCCAAACTGGGAGAATGGGGAATTTCCATAATTTTGGGAAATAAAGAGCAAATATAATATTAAAGATGGGAAAAGCAAAATTTCAATATAGATTTGAACAAGTTTTACGAATATCCTTCTTGATTTTTGGAATGGAATTAAAATTATAAAGAGAGGAAAAGACAAGTAAATACTTATCAAAATTGCCTGCCTGAGCATAAGAAATATCAGTGTGGAAAGGCCTGAGCTCATGAGTATTCCGTTGAGTATTATTGTAAATAATATTGAATTGGGAGTGTATGAATTTTCCAGAAGCCTAATGATTATATCGATAGATGGAACTTTTACATTCAGGTTATAATACATATAAAGGGAAAGATCGTATGAAAACATATTTAGCTTATTCAACAATGCAAATATTGTAAAGTAAACAATCAAGTAAAATAAATAATTAAATATTATGCTATCTATATTCCTGAAAATCATTATGTAAATGGCCAAGAAAATTCCTAATATTGGAAATATATATGGAAAAATAGACATAATATTATTGTAGAAAAAAATTAAATTTGGATCAAAATAATTTGAGAACAGATATGATGAAGGATCAAGTATTCCATATTTGAAAGCCATCTCCCAACACAAAGTGGATGTGGCAACTTCAAGGCCAGTAAATGAAGTAAGAAGGGATAACAACGAAAAACCAAAAAAGGTCATCAGGATCCGACAATAATATATTTAAAAAGTGCATACAAAATTCCTGAAACGGCCATTATGTATATTATGGTTCCTATGGCACCATTCTTAGCCCTTGCATATGCTTCCATTTTTCTGTTTTCGTCCTGGCTAAAAAATGAAAGTGCTATGAATATCCAGAATATGACTATAATAGAAGCGGACACACCTATTGCAAGATCGGTAAGCCTGTTTATAATAGGTACTAATGGATCTGAGGAAAATGCAATATACCTAATCATATATTTTTGGGCATATTATTTTTTATTTATAAATTTAGAATAGTGTTTTAATCGCACTTTATTTTAAAAAAATGAAAGTTTTAATTAAATTCCTCTTCAAATCTTCTTGCCTCTTCCTTTGTACTATTTAGAAGGTCCAGACGTTTCTCAGCCCTTCTTTTCCCATCTTCGAATCTTTTTACAACGTCATCGCTTTCGAGTTTCAATTGAGGGATAAATGTTGGCCTTCCATCCTGATCTATTGCCACATAAGTAAGATAAGCTTTGGTGGCGAATTTTATCTTTCCTGTTCCTGGATCCTGAGAGTGAACGTTAACTTCAATTTCCATTGTTGATCTTGTTGTATAATTAATCCTTCCCTCCATCCTCACAATATATCCAAGATGGATGGGCGAAAGAAAAAAAATATTGTCAATGCTTCCAGTGACTGTTCTCTGCCTGCAGTGCTTGAAAGAAACTATTGCAGCAACATTATCTATCCATTCCATTAATCTTCCACCATAAAGAGAATTGAAAACGTTTGTATCTGGAGGCAGTACAAGCCTTTCCATAACTGTAAGACTTTCCGTCCAGGATTTTTCTTCGTACCTTGTATTTTTCATATACTATGAATGTTTTTTAAATAAATAAATATGTATGGGTAATGTCATTAGATTATGAAAAAAGAATTGCTGCGGAGAGCGCTTTGATAATGATTCCAGAGGGGAAAATAGTGGGTATTGGTACAGGATCCACAGTAAAATTTTTAATTGCGGCCCTTAGTGAAAAAAAAGAACGCTATTCTGATAATATATTTGTTCCAACTTCTGAAGAAACCAAAAAACTTCTTCTTTCCAATGGATTCAATGTGTCTGATGACATTGACCAGAGGATTGCACTAACCATTGATGGAGCTGATGAAATAGACCCAACTGGAAATCTTATTAAAGGTGGTGGTGGAGCGCTCCTCAGGGAGAAAATTGTAGCCTGGAACAGTGAAAAGTTCATAGTTATTGCGGATCACACAAAATATGTTGATAAACTTGGAAAATTCAAAGTTCCAGTTGAAATAATAAAATTCATGGCAAATCGTACGTTGAAAAATATAATTGAAATTGGTGGAAAATGCAGGTTAAGAGGGGTACCCCCATTTGTAACCGATAACGGGAATTTCATAGTAGACTGCGATTTTGGTATCATTGATGATCCAATATCACTTGAAAAAGAACTTGATGAAATACCTGGTGTTGTTGAAACGGGAATATTCTGCAATATGAGTCATCTGTCAATAGAAGGTAAAGATGATAAAACTTTAATACACAATTACAGGATTTAATAAAGCTTATCTGACAGAATTAAATAGCCTATGAAGGGCTGCCTATGAGATACAGCGAGGATGACTTGATTGATATGGAAATGGAAAGTAAGATACAGGCATTCATCGGATTAAACATCGATCTTAAAAAGGCAGAGGAGATTCAAATAGAACTTGCTTCAGAACCAGAAATATCAGATATTTACATGATTTCAGGTGAATTTGATCTGCTTGTCAAATTAAAACTAAAGGATTACAATGATCTACAGAAGTATATAATGGATAAACTAAGCAAAATTGATGGTATCAAGGGAAGCAGAACTATGTTTGTAATAGGCACCAAAAAAGAAGATGGTAAAGTATTCGTGGAGTGATTGATATGGATAGTGGTCTTTATAATGAGATTTTAGCAATGCTGGATGAACTGAATCAGGATCTTTCAGTACCTAAGAATGTGAGGAAAAGTGCGCAGGAAGCAAAGATGAAGATGGAAAATCAGAAAACAAGTCTTGACTTAAGGTGTGCAACAGCCATATCAATTCTTGAGGAGATATTCATAGATCCAAATGTACCCTCACATGGAAGGGAAGAGTTGTACACTATAATAAGTAAATTAGAAGCGTTATCTAAATCTTAAGTTTTAACTTACATAAAAGATATTTTTAGAAGAATATATATGTTAAAATTTTATTCCTTATATGATTTATATGACACTGAACGAAGAGAGCATGAAACTTGTAAAAATTTTATCAGACTCTGGAATACCAAGAAGTGTCGCATTCACAATAGTGTATACCAGAGGAAAGGAAGAGGTAACAAGCGTTGAAATTGAGAGAGAAACTGGTCTGAGACAGCCAGAGGTTTCAATTGCAATGCAATGGCTGAGAAGAAAAGGATGGATAAACAAGAGGAATATGAAAAAAGAGGGAAAAGGAAGACCTGTTCATGGTTACAGGCTTTCAAAGGATTTCAATGAAATACTGGAGGAAATAGTACAGGATCTGACAAATAAAATACAGCTAATAGAAGATGATATAAAACAATTACAGGAATATAAAAGAAATCCTGAGATAACACATTAAAAATTTTTTATTTTTTGACCCTATTTAATTTTGAGATTGCCCTTATAAAACCCAACATTGATATTGCCTGAGGAAAATTTCCAATCTGTTCTTTTGATTTTATGTCGATTTCTTCAGATATTATGCCCAGGCCATTTGTCAGATTTATGATTTTTCCAATTACCTCCTCCGCTTTTTTCTGATATCCCATTTCAATAAGAAGTTCAGCATACCAGAATGACATCAATAGGAATGCATTATCTTCACAACTAAGTCCATCATAATTTTTGTACCTTTTAAAAAGAAAACCGTCATACATCAGCTCATTTTCAATCCTTTTTAATGTGTTGACTGCAATGGGATCCTCTGGGCTTATAAAACCTGTAAGTGGTATTCTCAAAAGAGAGGCGTCAACTTCTTCACTTCCATAAAATTGCACAAAACTACCAGATTTTTTTGAAACACCCTTTTCCATTATATCGGATTTTATTTCACTCATCAGATTTTCCCAATCATCGTATGGTGCATTATATCCAAGGGTCCTGCCAAGCTTAATTGCTTTTGAAACCCCAAGCCAGCACATAACTTTTGAATAGACATAGTGTTTTCTCTCCGTACGAAACTCCCATATACTTGAGTCTGGAATTTTCCATATATTCCCTATTTTCTCAACTATATTCATTACAAAATCCCACATGTAAGAATTTATTATTCCATTTGCTTCATACATATGTTCAATCGCGTTTATCATAGATCCATAAACGTCCAGCTGAAATTGCTCAGACGCAAGATTTCCTATTCTCACTGGATTTGATTTTCTGTATCCCTCGTAATCTATCTCCATCTCCTTAAGATTCTGCTCCGGATCGATTGGATACAAAACTTTTATGTCACCCTCATTCTCTATAATTTCCACCATATCGTATAGATAATTGATTGCCCTTGTTTTCAGGCCAACCATGGATAGTGCCTCTATTACATAAGATGTGTCCCTGATCCATGAGAACCTATAATCCCAGTTTCTTTCACCCCCTATACATTCAGGAAGACTTGTTGTTGGAGCAGCAACCATCATACCATTTGGACCAAAGAACATTCCTCTGATTATTATTGCTGCTCTTTTGGCATATTCTGCCCATTTTCCCTCTATTTTTATTTCACTGGAAAATCTCTTCCACATGTTCATTGTCATTTCAAGCCTTTTCTCTGAATCATAATTATATAGGGAATCGTCCTCCCTCATCTGATAAGATAGAACAAATACCTGTTTTTCCCCCTTTTTCATTTTGAATTGATGATGATGCTCTTCGTTAACTAAAAGATCAAGATTGCTGGAAAAAAATAAACCCACCCTTTTATTTCCCTTCTCAAACAATAATTTTCCTTTTTCATTTTTTCTAAATAATGGTTGGATCATGTAATTAATAGTAGGTTTAATTCCCAATTCCATTTCTATATCTTCAAATGATTCCACGATTCTATGTATTTCAGGAAATTTTATGCTGTAATATTCCGTGGATGGCATGAAATCTGTGATGCATGCTGAAGGTTTACCCTCCTTGTAAAACCATGTTTTCAATATTAAAGTGTCCCCATCATACTCTTGAGAATATGAATATTTTTCCTTCTCTTTCGGCCTTATAAAAAAATATCCTCCCTTATTTTTATCGAGAATTTTATCAAAAACTGGATCTGATGAAAAATCAGGCAGGCATAACCAGTCAACCGTTCCATCCACGGCTATGAGAGCCCCTGTCCTGTTATTTGCAATATAACCGTGTGCAGATATTTTAGGATATCCATCTATAAAAATATCTTCATATCTGTATAATTCACTTTTCATGTCATACTATTGTTTGATTAATTATAAATCTTCTTTGAACATGATGGATTAATGGAAAAGATAGCTCTAATAGGGGCTGGAGCAACTGGAAATGGGATTTTGCAATCTCTTCTAATAAAAAACAAAAAAGTTACACTTATTGATGGTGATGTTGTTGAAAAAAGAAATATGAAAAGGCAACCATTATTTTCAAAGGATGATATTGGAAAAAAGAAAGTGGATGTACTCAAGAGATTCGCAGAGAAAAGTTTTGGTATGGATGTTGAAACTTACGACTGTTATATTGATTCAGGAAACATTGAAATTCTCAGTGAGTTTGATGTTATATATGACGGAACTGATTCCTTCAAAACCAGAAATTTGATAAATGAATTTGCAGTTAAAAATTCAATTAGATGGATTATGTGTTCCACCTCATCAAATTTCAGTGAAATCAAGATAATAGAACCTGAAAAAACATCCTGTTTAAACTGTATTACTCATGGAAGGAATCTCATACCTGTTGGTTGTGATAATGAAAATGAAACGTTGATGATTCCATATATTACAGGACAGTTTGCCGTAAATTATTATGAAAAATGGAGTGGGGAGGATGAGCTTCTTTTCATAAATTTTAATAAAATGATGATAGATCATATTAATCTTTCAATTGATAAAAAATGTGAAATTTGCATGAATTTTCAATTCAGTTTTCTCAATAAAAATAAAATATATGGTAGACAATACATATGATAATTAACATGAAAAAAAGTAAATTTATTACATAGTTGAATATAACCTAAAAGTCTTCCATTAAGGTGATAATTGTTGTATGTGATTGTTGAAGATGAATATATAGTTAGAGTTGATCCTACTTTACTGAATGAAGATTATGACTTGGCAGTTGAAAAGGTTGCACATGAGACAATTCAGGGAAAAATTGTTGACCAAATAGAAAATGATAACCTATCTGAAATAAAGAAAATATTCATAGTTAGTATTCTAAAAGTTGAGAGGATAGATGATGGTACCATAGTTCACGGGGATGGCGGGGTTTATCAAAAAATCAAATACACAGCACTTGGTTATTATCCAAGAATTGGAGAAATTGTTGATGGAATAATAACAAACATAATAAAAATAGGAGCTTTTGTAAAATTCGGGCCATTTGAGGGGTTTTTACACGTATCTCAAATAATGGATGACAGAATAGATATTGATGAACAGAGCAGGGTTGTAACTGGAAAGGAGACAAAGAATACATTAAAGGTTGGGGATGTCATAAGAGTAAGAATAGTAATGCTAAACATAGCATCATCTAGTCCTTCAGATAGAAGGATAGGTTTAACATCAAAACAACTTGGGCTAGGAAAAATTGATGTGAAAAAAACGGAAGGATTTGAAATACAGAAAGAAGAGACAAAGAGGAAAACGACCCCCAAGAAGAGATCGGATAAAAAAGAATCTTCACAGGAATTTGTGTCCACTGAGGAACACCCGGAGGAAATGGATGATGATGAAGAAAATCAGAACCCGTATGAGGATGTAACTGACGAGGAGGCATAAACAAATGGTACAGAAAAAAAGGAAAGAATTCAGAGCTTGCCGGGTTTGCAAGAGGATATTGCTGGATGCTGCCTGCCCTGAGCATGGAGAGAAGGCAATGTCACAGGACTGGTATGGATTCCTTATAATTGTAGATGATAAGAATTCAAAGATTTCGGAACGTGCTCAGATTAAAAAGCAGTTCGAAACAGAAAAAGAAGAAATATATGCAATCAAGGTTAGATAAGACACTTGCATTAACTGAAGAGGCCAAGTATTTAATAATTAACAACAACGGTCCTTTGATTGATCCAAGTAAACTCAAAGAAGTTGATAGGCGATTAATATGTTCGGTCGGTGACTATACCACAGAGATTTTACATAAAAATGGCATAATGCCCTTTCTTGAAGTTTGTGATCTGAAAACGCAGAGAAATGAAAAGGGCTATAAAAGTGTGGCAGGATCAAAGAAAATAAAGAACTCCCCAGGCACTATTTCTAAAGAACTTTCAGTGGAAATAAGAAATTTGCTGGAAGGTGGAATAGGTGGGAGAATAGAGGTAGAGGGTGAAGAGGATTTAGCAGTGATACCAATAATTTTTTATGGTCCTATACATACCCATATTACTTATGGGATTCCAAATAGTGGAATGGCCTGTATAGTGGTTAACCAAGATGTTAAAAAATTGGCTATAGAAATAATATCTAAAATGGAAGTGATAGGGTGAATTTAAAAATTATGGACATGAAAGAAAACAAGTTGCTTGGAAGAAAAGAGATAAAATATCTTTTGGAGTACAGTGGTTCCCCAACACCATCGAGAGACCAGATAAGAGAGGTGTTGAGCAGAAACACCAACTCAAAAGCTGAGTTGATAATAATACACCGTAATATTCAGAAGACAGGAAAGGGAGTTCTTGAGGGTTACGCGAAGATCTACAGTAAAAAGGAAGATGCAATGCTCTTTGAACCAGACTACGAATTATTCAGAAACAAACTAAAAACAAAAGAGGGTGAAAACTGATGCAGAAAAGGGAAATTTACAAATTGGAGAATAACAGAGTTGTTAGACAGAGAAGAAACTGCCCAAGATGTGGATCAGGAGTATTTCTGGCAGAACATGAGGATAGGTTCTCCTGCGGAAAATGTGGATATACTGAATTTAAGAAGAAAAAATAATTATTAAATAAATTTATAGTTCGTAAATTCTTTTTGTGGTGTCTCCAGCCTGTTTTTCAATTTCCTTATATTTTGTATTGAATAAGTTTTTAGCCTGTTCCGTCTGTGGATGAATTGAAAGCATTCCAATTAAATGGGTTAACTCCAGATCAAGTATTAGTGAAAGTGTTCTCAATTCCTCCTCTTTATCTGAATTGATTTTTCCTCTCTTGTTGGAAATAAAACAGTCAAAATGAACAGCCCCTTCTTTTGTAAATGTGAACTTTTCCCCGGTCTTCACTATTTTACCACATAGATAACATTTAAACTCTGCCATACCAAGAAATTCTTATTTTACATAAATCTTTTTTGTGAAAAATTATTATGTAAATCAGTACCCTGAGAATGCTTATTACCTTCTGAATAATTTTCCACTATGGATCTTAGAGAGAATTCCCTAGACATTCATGGATTTGTTTCAATTTACGGCAATCTCATTAGGGGATCCTTTTTTAAAAAAATTTACAGAATAAATGAAAATATCTTTATCTTTCAATTTCACAGCACTGATGTAAAAAAAGGATCACTTTACGTAGATTTGAGGAGAGGTATATGTCTGAAGGACGTCGAAAGAGGGAATGAACCAGACAGTCTTACAATGTATCTAAGAAAAATATTCTCAGATAAAAAAATTTCAGATATCAGACAGATAAACTTTGATAGGGTTGTAAGAATAGACACATTCAACGGATATTCAATTGTGTTTGAAATGTTCAGGGAAGGTAACCTCATTATTCTCAATGATAACATAATAGAGTTTGCGTTAAATCAAAAGGAGTGGAAAAATAGAAAAATAATCAAGGGTGAGATGTACATACCTCCAACACTTAATGATCCCTTAACTATGGAGGATGAAAAAATAGCTGAAATATTTAGAAGTAGCAAAGGTTCAATAGTTCAGACAATGGCAACAAGATTGAACCTTGGAGGACAACTTTCAGAGGAAATTCTATACAAGACAGGAATAAATAAAGATGAGAAACCTTTAAACCTCATTGAAAAAATTAGCTTAATAAGAAGTAGTTTTATTGAAACCATAAAACTTGTGGATATGGATAGGGGATATGTCTATGGAGATAACTTGACACCCATCCTTATGAAACATATTCAAAGTGAACCTGATAAAATATTTGAAAGTTTTAATGCAGGGCTATCAGAATTTATGGACAGGACCTTTGAAGAGGAAAAAGATACGAAAACAAAGGCAGAAAAAATAATGGAAAGCCAGAAGAAAACCATGGAAACATATGAGAAACTTGCATATATGACACAGCAAATTGGCGAATTTATATCTTCAAATTTTTCCATTTTAAATCAAATTTTAAAAAATTCCATTAAAATGAAACCGGGTGAAAAAATAAATACAACTGAAGGAGAGATGGAATTAGTTGAATTTGACGGTTCAAAAAAGATTTTGAAATTTTCTGTTAATGATAAAGTTATTGAACTGAATTTAAAAAAAAGTATTGGAGAAAATATGAATATCTACTTTGAAAAATCAAAGGAATACAGAAATAAAATTGAAGGTATAAAAGAGGCTATAAAAAAGCAGATGGAGAACGAAAAAATTGAGGAGAAAAAAAGAAAGGTGCAGAGGCAGAAATTCTGGTTTGAGGCCTACCACTGGTTCTTCACGGAATCAGACTTGCTTGTTATCGCGGGAAAAAACACAGATACAAATGAGAAAGTTGTTAAGAAACATCTTTCAGATCACGATATATATGTACATGCGGATATGTACGGAGCTCCGAGCACAGTTATTAAGTCAGAAGGTAAGGAGATAAGGGAACAAGACATAATTGAGGCTGCTAAGTTCAGTGTATCATTTTCAAGGGCCTGGCAGAATGGACTGGTAAGTTCCAGCGCATATTGGGTTTATCCTGTTCAGGTAAGTAAAACTCCTGAATCTGGTGAATATGTAAGAAAGGGCTCATGGGTTATCAGGGGACAGAGAAATTACATGTTTGAACTGCCACTTAAATTGTCAGTAAAAAAAATAACGTATAAGGGCGTGGAAATTCCAATGATCTATCCATACAGAGAAGGAGAAAATGACTGCGTCACCATAATCCCTGGAAACGAAAAAAGAGAAAAAGTGGCAGAGATAATATCAAAAAGACTTGAACTTGACAGAGATGAGATTTTTCAGATACTGCCAAATGGTGGATCCAGGATTCTATGAAGATAGGAATTTTTTAAGATTTTCTATAGACTTAACACTTTCTGGGTCCACGTTCCTGTTTTTTGCAACATAATATGTTAAAAGATCAAAATAGTGTATGAGATAAAATGATTCTTCAATTTCATTATTGCAAACAGGATTGATTTTCATAATCTCAAGATTTTGGTCCTTGGTCATGAAATCCACCCTTTTTCTTATTCTCTCATTATTAATCCTGCCAGCAAATATATAAATAAACTTATCTGACATATCCCTGTTTTCAAGCATGGGTACAATTTCGTTATGATTCTGTTCAGAAAGGTTGCTGCTGATTGCAAATATTTTTGAAATTTCGTTAAATTGAGTCTTAGCCCTATAACTGATACCAGCCTGTTTTCCCCATGTTATTATATAAGGAATTTTTCCATCAGATGCTATTTTTCTGGCCATAGTCTCAATTTCTTTCTCTTTTTCCCTTGCTTTTCTTACGGAACTAATTATACCTTCAATATCCACATTCCCAACAAGAGTATTTATCAATGGAATAAGAAGGAAACCTATGGCCTGCCTAGGCTGTAAACCCTTGGGAACACTAATTATCCTATCCGCAATTTCAGATAAAACTCCACCTGAAGTGATTGCATGAACTTCTATTCCTCTTTCCTTTGCCTGTTTTGCCACACTGATGGTTTCCTCTGTATTACCCGAGTAACTAATTGCAACAAAGAAGCTTTTCTTCCCTGCATATTTTGGCAGATCATATGAATCTACAGTAATAACAGGCATATTTTCATAAAAACCAGCCAATAACCTTCCCGCCACACCTGATCCACCCATACCAGAAATTATAACATTATTGTATGAACCTTCTGTAATTTGGAATCTTTCTTTGAATTTAACCTGGTCTTCCAGTGAAATTATCTGTTCATAAAAGGAAGGGAAGAAAGTGGCCATTTTATCACAGAGGATTTATTACCATCATGAAACCCCATATGCTTGGCAACAATGCTCCCAGGATAATCAGAAGATAGATCAGTGATTTTTTCATATTTTGGAATTAAAAATTATGTAATATATTTTTTTATTTTCTACGCAGTGCCATTGTCATGCAATGGGCACCCCCATAACCCCCTGTGAGTTCCTGGAGATCAACGTTTATGCAATCTACTCCGTTTTCAGTGAGATCCTTTCTATATGGAAACATATGTTCCTCATTTTCACCTCTTACAATATTTGAAGTTAAAATTCCCTGCTCCCTCAATCTTTTATAAACCTTTCTTGAATCTATCCCTATAATTTTTCCGTCAGAAACGGTAAGGAAATTTGAGGAATAACTTAGCTGTTCCTCAATTGACAAATCTATGAAATTGAATTGCTTCTCCTTCATATAAGAGTATAGATCAGTTTCTCCCTCCATTTCATATATCTCACCATTCCTCTTATAGATCTTTCCATTCGCCCTCTTTGCAAGGTAGACTGAACATATCACTGTGTTTTTTGATGCTATATTGAAATATGTGTCAAGGTGCATATTGTTCAAAAAGTCGTTCTTCATGAAATCATATTTTGGATTTTCCACAACAAGCACTTCTTCATGTTCAAAAATTCCTGAATTCATTGCACTTAATGCCCCCTCCATGTTTGACCTTGATCCTACCCCAATTAGACCAAATTTATCGCAGGGGATGTAATCTCCACCTTCCAGATATCCGGAATTTAGTTTCTTTACATCCTCATTGCCAAGTATTTCCTTTGCAATATTATACATAAGTTCTGTTTCATTGGCTCTTTGTGGAAGTTTCAGATTCAGTGATAAAACCCCACTACTGCCAACAATCTGCTGATCCCTCATGAAATATAAATTTGTGAGAGGCCTAATAAGAAAACCGTCCGGATACTGCATGTTTGTTTCAGCATCTTCCATAACATTAAGGCGTGGGTCAAAAAGTAGGAGGTTGAGAACAGTTTCAATGTCTACATTTTTCAGGTTTTTGGACATTTCATCCCTGTATGCTTTTCTGTTCTTTGCCTCCATGAATATTCCCTTATCCCTTAATATCCCTTCAAGGGAAATTCTTAATTTTTCATCGTTTTCTTTTACAATGTCTCTTAGAAGTCGGACCTGAACACCATTCTCTTTTAGGATGGTCCTAAGATTTTCATGTTCAATTATGCCCTTTTTTCTATTAAATGCCCTTTCAAATAGAAATGCCCTCGGAGTAAGCATTGCACAGTCAATCTCAACACCAGGTTCATGCATCCAGACCTCCTTTAAACTATCCCACTCAGCCTTGATGTACATCAGATCATCTCCGGACACAATGATTCATTATAAATGAAAACATTGACCATTTTTCCTGGTTCAGGTGCATTTTCCCATCTGTGTGCTGTATACCTTTTAAAATTTTTATCGTCAAGAAGTTCAAGCTCATCTCCATTGCTTGACAATACGATCATTTTCCTCTCTTCTGCCTTGTTTCCTGTATATTTGATCTCCATAAGGTCTATTGAATTTCTCCTTAGAAAAAAATTTCTATCGTTGTTAAAATCATATAAATTTAAGCCACCTTTCATTTTCCCAAGATAAATATAATTTTTCCCTTCAATTTCAATTATTGAGCCCACGGGTGCATCAAAAACCCTCAATAAGTATGTAAATCGATAGAACTTTTTCCCATCCTTAACCCCTGCCAGGGTATTTGAAGTGTTTGTCTTGGAATATTCTCTGCCGGAAACATCCTTCACGAAACTTTCACCGTCCCTTTTCTTTCCAAGATAAACATCTATGCCTTCTTTAAGGACTTCAACCTTTGATATAAATGATTCAGGTGAGTTTTCCTTTTTGGATTCTATTGAATGCAATAGTTGATCCTTTATTTCTATTATCCTATCTGAAATTCCCCCTGTGATTCCCCTTATCTGAATTTTTGCCTCGTAATATGAGCCGGTAATCTTATTACAATTTGGACAGCTGATATTTTGCCTTGTAAGATGGATTTTTCCCTGAAACTCTCTTGTTTCTCCACTTAATGACACTAACATTTTATAATATGCCATATCCGAATGGCCCCTTTCAATCTCAATATTTTCTATTTTAAATGGTTCACTCACAGTAAATAGTTTTTTTGAATTTTCTGACCATGAAATATCACCATTGGAATACTCCCATTTTTTTCCTACTTTTACGGATTCACATTTAGGACATTTAATATATTCTAGTGATCCTGGAACTGAAATTGAAATCTCATTCCACAGACATCTGGAGCCTTTGCCCCTCCATACTGCTTCTTCATCTCCACATATGACACATTTCATAATTATTCAACTTCCTTTCCCTGCCTGAATTCCTTAACAAGTGAATTTGATATCAATCTCTTTCTTATTTCAGTTGTGCCTGCCCCTATCTGTCCCAATATTGCATCTCTCAGAAGCATGTTGATGCCTGAATCATGAATATAGCCATACCCACCATGGATCTGTATTGCCTCCCTTGCCACCCTTTCTGAAATTATGGCAGAATAAAGTATTGATGCAGCAGCATCCTTTACATTCATCTTATTCTCTTCCACTTTTTGTAATGCGTCGTATGCAAGAAGTCTTGCAGCTCTGTATTCTGTATACATTGTTGCAAGTTTGTCCTGTATCATCTCGAATTCGTATAGACTTTTTGAAAACTGTTTTCTTTCTATGGAGTATGAAATGGACTCGTTTATTGCTCTCCTTGCAATTCCAACGAATATGAATGATAACATTGCCCTCTCAACATTCAGGCCCCCGAGTATTATGTCCTTTCCTCCCTTATATTTACCCAGGATACGATCATCACCAACCTTAATAGAATCGAAATAAAGTTCCCCAGTGGGTGACCCCCTCATTCCCATTTTATCAAATTTTTTTCCCCTTGAAAAACCCTCGTCATCTGATCTGAGCAAGAATGCTGTGTAATCATCTTCAGTTTTGGCATATGCAATGATCACATCTGCATAAGGTGCATTTGTAATGTAGGTTTTTGATCCTTTAATAATATAATGATCACCTTTTTTCTCAGCAGTGGTCTTCATGTTAAGGGCGTCTGATCCGCTTCCTGGTTCTGTTAATGCCAGTGATCCAATGGATTTTCCTGAACACAAATCAGGGAGATACATATTTTTCTGTGTTTCGTTTCCGTTTCTGAATAGATTATCCACCATGAGATTGCTATGGGCCCCATATGAAAGTGCTAAACCTGGGGAAGAGTAACCAAGCTCCTCCTCTATTATGGCCTGTCCAAGGTAACCTATTCCAGAACCTCCATATTCTTCGCTTACGGTTGCCCCAAGATAACCCTGATTACCCATCTGCCTGAACACATCTTTCGGAAAATAATCCTCAAGATCTATTTTTTTTCTTATTGGTTCAACTTTCTCTTTTACAAAGGATCTTACATTTTTTCTGAGTTCATCATAAAAAGATTGATCAATAGCAAACATATGATCTTTATGGTATTGAAATTTAAATGTTTTTCGTGTAATATTGAATATCTAGATTTCATTTAATATTTTGCTTATTATTGTGAATGAAGGTTTTAGGAAGCTGCATTTTATAAAAAAATTTTAATGTGTAGAAAGAGAATAGAGGTATTTAATTTCATTAGCTTTTTTCATTTAAAAAAAATTCAATTCAATTTGTTTAATAGTTCTCCATATTTCTTATTTTTCTTTCAATGATTTTGCAATAGCTGAGTGTTAGAAAATCCATATTGAAATGATTTTTCTTTGCTTTAAAAACATTATTTTGCTAACACAAAATTAGAAATTTCAATTCTTTGGTAATCTGAATAAAATTTTTGCAGATGCTATATATTTATTTAATTTGTTGAAGGTTGTTAATGCAAATAAATATGTAATAAATTTAAAAATGTTTATTCCCGTAATTTAATAATTAAAATACTTAATATACGTAAGAGAAATTTCAATGAGTGCAGATATGGCTTATCATATCCATAATTTCACTTGCTTTTACATTACCAGTTCTTGTTAATTCATATTATCAATTAATACTCCTTATCAGTGCTTTCTTTTATCCCTTAAATTTAGAGGCTGAGAAACCAATTTTATTTGATTTTCCAACAGTTTCAATATTGATAGCAGTATTCAATGAAAAAAATGTAATAGGGGACACTCTTGACAGAATCTCTAAGTTAGAATATCCACATGATAAAATAACTGTCATAGTGGCGGATGATTCAAATGATGAAACCCTTTCTATTGTTAACGAACATCTTAAGAAACTTGAGGAAATCGGAATTAAAACTTTTCACAGCAGGAGGGAGAATAGGGAAAATTTCAAAAGTGGAGCTTTAAATAAGGCAATGGAGTATGTTAAAAGCGATTATGTTCTACTTCTGGATGCAGATTCAAAAGTTCAGGAGGATACACTGATTAAAGGCATACATGCAATCAATACACATGAGGATACAGCATTTGTTTCCTACAGAGTTGGCCATTATAACAGGTATTTTAACAGGATTACCCAGATGTTTGCATTATCATTGGACATGGGAGATACGGTGAACAAAATGGGATCATACAGGCTTAATTTGCCATATTCACTGCAGGGTGGTTTTACCCTTGTAAAAACTGAGGATCTTAAGGATGTTGGATTATGGTCAGAAAACACAATAACTGAGGATGCTGATCTTTCATGGAAGATATATCTGAAGGGTAAAAGAGGTATTTATCTCAGTAATTGCAGGGTTTACAGTGAAGATCCATTTACTCTCGAGACCTGGAAAAAACAAACAGCAAGGGTCCAACAGGGATGGACAAAACTTGAACTGGAAAAATTTGGAGAAACATTGAAGGCGAAAAATATACGCATTAGAGATAGAATAGCTCTATTGATTATATTCATGGCTCCCTTTTCAAATATCAGCTGGATTATAACCTCCTTTCTTTCTGCCTTTGCAGTAATATTTAGAATCGAGTCTCCAGCAAATTCACTATTCAGCAATCCCATTTATGTTATTGCCCTTGCCTTACCAACTGGCCTCTTCTACCTTTCTGGAGTTTTGGCATTGAAGGTGCAGAACATTCTGTCATTAAAGGATCTGATTATGATTCCAGTTTTATCATACATAGGTGCCTGTATGATAATGAGAAGTGCAATTGGATTTGTTAACGGAATGATGAAAAAGAGGGGTAATTTTTTCAGAACGCCTAAAAAAGGTCTTGATAATAATGAGGCACTGGAATATCACAAGCAGCTAAAAATGGACAGGGCAGACATACTTGAATTGATTTTTTCAATTTCAGGAATAATCGTTGGTCTTTCAGTACTTTTCTATGGTGTATGGACACTGGCCCTGTCCATGCTAGCATTTGCAATCTTCACACTGAAATCTGTTAACTTCAGAAGGGATGAAAAAGTTGCAGTAGTAAATAAGGAGATGCTATTTGATGACTGATTTTAAAGTATTCCACCATCAACTGGTATCATTGCATCTGTTGTGCAACCGAATATTTCCTCCGTCACAAGGGCTATGAGGACATTGGCAACATGTTCAGGTAGAACCTCCTTTCTTAACAGATTTCCCTTCTTATATTCCTCCTCTGAAATACCCTTGGCCTTAGCCCTTGATTCCAGTACACCGTTCTCCCAAATTTTGGAATTTTTGAATATCTTATCCGGATTTATTATGTTTGACCGTATACCGTATTTTCCCCCCTCCTTAGCTATGTAATGAGAGAGCTGGGCAGCAAACGCCTTTGTTGTTCCGTATGATGCCATGCCCGGGCCTGGATGTGTGAGGTTCTTTGTTATGTTGAAAACGAAATTCCCTCCGATACCCTGCCTTTTCATGGCCATAAATGCAAGTTGACTGATTCTAAATGGGGCCCTTGAATTGATATCAATGTGCTTGTTCAATGTTTCAATTGAAATATCTTCAATGAATTCAGATTTGAGTATTCCCGCATTGTTGAAAACTATGTCAATTCCACCTACCTGATAAAAAATAAAATCCATCATCTTGTCTATTTCATCTATTTTTGAAAGATCAATCACATATGGTATACATCTGCTTCCTGTTTTTTTCTCAATCTTTTCTGCAACCTCTTTTACCTTGGGATCAAGATCTGCGCAGACAACTATTGAACCATTTGATGACAGTGCCTCTGCAGATGATAGACCTATACCACTGGCGGCACCTGTAACCAGGCTAATCTTCCCCTGCAAAGTTCTTGGTTTGAATCCCTTAAGCTTTGCCTCTTCAAGTGGCCAGTACTCCATTTCATATGCCTCTTTTTTTGAAATAAAAGAATGCCTGGAAATTTTTCCAGCAATTGAATTTACCCTAATTGAATGAATTATCTGATCCCTGATTATCTCACATGTATGATAATCCCTGGCCATTGTCATAATTCCATATCCTGAAAGAATGACAGCAGCGGGATATGGATCATGAGGCGGATAAAGTGATGCGTACTTTTTTTGCTCCTCAATATATTTTTCCGCAAACTCTTCCATTACTTTTCTTACTTCATCCTCTCTCTTAAGAAACACATATTCATATTTCGTTCTTATGAGCATGTCAGGGGTGGCTGGTCCACTATGCTGATATTTCTCTGCCTCCTCCGACCTGGCTATTCTCATTGCCTCTTCTGAAGTATCCATGAGGACAGCTTTGTTGAAAATCTTGGAACATGCGCCTCTTACCTCTATTATCTTATTTTTCATTTCAGGGTCTTTTTCATATTTTTCTGTGTAGAAATTAAAACCCGTTGTTTTTTTGATGTAATCTTTGGCTCTTCCAACTATTCTCATATGTCTGTCATAACTTTCCTGGGCAGTTTCACCAAACGTGAATAGACCATGTTTCCTGAGAACTATACCTTCCACATCGGGAGTTATATTCTCAATTTTTTTCAAAACTTCCCTGGCAAGAGTGAACCCAGGTCTTATGTAATCCACAATCAGTACATTTCCAAGTATCTTTTTTATTTCATCATTGCTCATTTCAGTGTTGGTAAGCATCAAAATGTGATCAGAATGTGTATGATCAACATATGTGTAAGGAATGAATCCATGCAGAAATGACTCAACGGATGGAGATGCCTCTGATGGATTAACCATGCTCCTCTTAAGATAATCCATCATTTCCTGATCGGTCATACTCTCCTTTTCCCTTGCATGAAGAATATCTTCCATTCTTAAACCAGTGAGATTCCACTTCTCCATGGAAGACATATCTGAGCCGCTTCCTTTTACCCTGAGCACTTTTATAATTCTTCCAGCATGGTCTTCTTCCATTGTTTTAACACTTACATTACCTCCACCATGCAATACCAGATCATTATCTGCCCCAAGCAACCTTGCCGTTCTGATTCTATCATCCAATAAATCCATATCAATCACTCCAAACTTATAACAGGCCTTCCAGGTAATGGAACCTTGTTTTTTTCAAAATCATCTGTTACAATAACTTCAAGGGCCAATCCAGTTGAGGCCTCAATATATTTCCTGTATTTTTCTATGCCTTCTTTTTCTTTCACTTCTGTAATAATTTTTCCCCTATTTTTTCTCACTATTCCTATTATCTCCTTCCTTTTAACCTTTGTACCACCACTTAGAATCTCTTCTACCTCCCTTTTGAGGTTCTCTCCACATATCATTATCCTGCACACTGTTTTTTCATTCTTTAATATTTTTTTTATGGACATTATATCTGATATAAGACTTTTGCAATACTCATATTCCCTTATTAACTGTTCATCATACTCCACGTTAGTTTCGATTTCTGATTTGTTCACTGTATCCCCCAATTCAAATTTTTTCCAAAAATGTTCTGAAGAAAAAGGAATTACAAAACTTAATGCTGTAATCCATTTGACAAAATCCTCTTTCTGAATATAGTCGAATGAACTTTCAATTTTCTTCATTTCGTTTAATGTGTTAATCACTCCATAAATAAGTTCCACATAGGCTTCCCTTATCCTGTATTTCTCCATGTAATTCAAAAAAAGGGAAAAATGCCTGAGGAAAAGATTGTGAAAGAGTTTTCCTGCAATACTGTCCTTCATCTGGTCGCTGTATCCTTTGCCAAGGATGTTTATAACCTGCTCGTACCTACCCCTGATTTCCTGAAGGCCTTTTTCGTTCCAATCCATAGTTGAATCCACATCGGATGCAAGTGCCACATACATTCTGAACACATCTGCTCCATAATTCCTTGAAATATCAAGAAGAGATATTGCATTGCCCTTACTTTTAGATATCTTTGCTCCATCCCTGGTCACCAGGCCTGATATCATCAAACCTCCTGGCCATTTATTCCTTTTAAAAATCGCCGTATGGTTCATAAGATAAAATATGAGATGATTTGAAAGATGAGGTTGTGCAGTAACTCTTAGATCTACAGGATACCAGTAATTAAATGAATCCTGAATTTTTTTCAATTCACTGTTATCATCTGATTGTCCAAGATAAACCTGGTCAAAGAATTGATCTGTAAGGGAATTAAAATCCATCCCTGTCAATAGTTCCCTTATTGTATAAAATGCCGGGTATATTGTGGAATCTGACAGGGACTCTATTACCCAGTTTTTATCCATCGGTAGGTTTGTTCCAAGACCTCTTCTCCTTGCACAGGGTCTTTGTCTTATCCATTCAAGGATATCTGCCATATTATTTTTTATGTATGAGGGTATAAAATCCATATTTTCTATTAGTTCCCCTGTTAATTTTTTCCACTCCTTGTTTGAGTAATCTATGAACCATTGATCCCTTATAACCGCAACTGTAACCTTCTTTCCATCTCTCGTAAATGCCTTTCGTGAAGTTTCATAAAATATGAATGCGCTTTTTTGTTGCAAAAGGTCGTTTTTGATTTTTTCCCTTGCATCCTGGACTGAAATTCCATCAATTACTCCAGTATTTGTCATTTCACCCTGGTAGAACTCAGTTCTGTATAACTGACTATTCAATTCCTTAATATCATCAGAGTTTGTTTTTTCTATCAAAGTGTCTGCCTTTGATATTATTCCGTTCACTTTTATAATGTAAATTGGTTCAATTTTATATCCCAGTTCTTTAGTGTAATATAAATCGTTTACAGAATGACCTGGTACAGAATAAACTATTCCCGTTGCATTATCAGGATCTATGAATCTGTTTTCATATATTTTGAGGCGGTTTCCTGTGATTGGACTTTCAAATATCTGTTCGAATATCTCCCCGTTATTCTCTATTTCCCTTATCACCTGTAATTTTGCAACTTGTAATGAAAGTTTTTCAGCTGCCTCTTTTGTTATGCAAACTTCCAGATCATTGAATCTTACGATAACATATTTTGCATCTGGATTCGCCCACAAATTTGTTATTCCAAATATGGTCTCAGACCTTAGTGAGGAAGCTGCGATTGAAAAATTCTCACCTTTGAAAATCACAGATGTAAATTCTTCTATTGCAACCTTATTTGTATCACCATCATCTATATCGTCTTCACCAACCGGATTGTTATCATCCTTTGAAAACAGAACAGGATATTCCCCCTTTGTAATGTATCCCAAGGAATCAAGTTTCCTGAATTGCCACTCTACCATTTTTTGATACATGGGGTCTATGGATCTGAAAGATTTAGACCAGTCAATACTGTATCCCAGAGATTTGAAATCCTGTATAATCCTTTGAGAAAAATATTCCGCAACATTCATAGGTTCTTGAAATTCTGTAAGACGCTTTTCTACCAAATCCTCAGTTTCGTACTCCCTCACATAATTGGAATACATCTCCCTTGTCTTATTGTCACCTTTTCTAATTTTTTCAGATATTGCACCAATAGGTGTTCCACTCTCATGAAAACCCATTGGAAAAAGAACGTTGAAACCTGTTGCTCTCTTATATCTCGCAACTATATCTGCTATTGTGTATGTTCTTCCATGACCAACATGCAATGGACCACTTGTATATGGCCATGGCACTGTTATAAAAAATTTCTTTTTTTGGGATATATGGGGTTTGAATGCTCCAATATTATCCCAGAATTTTAAAATCTCCTCTTCTTTTATCTCTTCCATATTAATCATTCAATTATTAAAACTGCAGCTGAAACAACTGTTGTCCATTCTTCCTCCCTCATAACAAATGCGGTTGAGCATATGTTTCCGGTCTGAAGAATTTGATCTCCCAGGCTGTAACTTTCCGTCTCTTTGTTCCATGTAAGGTCAGCCTGTTTCCCTAGAGTACTCGCGAGCATCTCTGCCGCCAATTTTTCTGCAAAAAAACCGGCCTTTTTTTCTGTCTGTCCAAAGCTATGATGCTCACTAAGATAGCCCCATCTGCTTCGATCCCTTGGAATTGCATATCCAATTGCCGCACTTGCCATTCTGTTTAATTCGTCTGTCTGATTTCTTGCAAGCACAGTGAAAAGTATCTGACCTGGCTTCAGATATTTTAAACCTTCTTCTCTACTTATTATCTCTGCTTCGGGTGGCAGTATGGAACTTACTGAAACAAGGTTAAATTGTGCTATCCCTGCATCCCTGAGGGCCTCTTCAAATGATCTAAGCATAGCTTTGTCTCTGCCTACTCCCCTTGTAAAGAAAATTTTAGATGGTACTAGATTGGTCATTTAGTGCATATGTTTTTGTTGAATAAAAATTTAAAGATTAAAATCATACATCTATTACCAATTCAAATGTATTGTGAACAATTTTAGATGCATATGTAGCAGATTTAACTGATTGCAATAGAGATATCTCATCTTCATTTAAAAGGGAGCAAGTGAGAATAAGATTGTTATTCTGTTCATCGAATTTTAAGATGGATTCAGGAAGTTTCATCTCGATCTCTAATAAATTTATTAGATAATTGAAAAATCTGATTCCTGTTTTTTCATTCAAGGTGGCATTATCAAATACAACATTGCATTTTTCAGATCCATTTTTATTGGCAGCAACTGAATGTCTAAAAACGTTTATTATACCCTCAAAAAACTCAAAACTATTGTTAAAAAAAATTTGGTATTTAATGTCCGAGGAGTGAAACTCCTCCCTGAACATCTTTACTCATCTGGCTTTGAAGATGATATAACAGGTATTGCCTCTTCCAGATTGAGTCCTATTTCGTCCTGTGTCAGTTTCCTTCCGATGCTTCTCTCGTAGAAATCAATTATTCTCTTCTTTTCTTCCATTGTGTATTCCCTGAAGTATTTGTCTCTCTTCAGTATTTTTCCAGTTCTCTCTTCGTAGACTTTTGCAGGTACTGAGTATTTTCTCTGTGTTGCATCTCTGTACAGCTCAGGTATGACGTTAAATGCACAGAATGGTACAACTCTTCCATCTGGCATTGCATAGTGGATATCGCATCTTTCTACCCTGTCAACATCGTATGTGTATGGATCCATGAAATGCATAAATCCTATGAACATTGACTTGTAATGGAAAGCTTTCAATCCATGATAATCTCCCTCTGTGAATGCATTGTATACCATATCCTTCAGGTTGAAATCTGTTGGAGCTTTTTCATAGTCCACGAATTTCTTCAGATTTGCGAGCAATTTTGTTACGGATGATATCTTTCTCACAGTCTTTATTGATGAGCCCTTTATGTCATCTGCCAGTTCGCCTATGTACTCAAACATTCCCCTAACGTCAATGAACCTTGTTATGGGTATGACTTTGTCACCCTCTTTGAAAATGTATGTTCCCATTCCGCAGGCAAAGTGTATTGAAAGTTTGTACATATCCTTTCCTTTCAGCTGTTCAACGAAGTTTGAAATTTTTGTTGTTGAAGGAACTGTAAAGAAATCCTCTCTTCCTATCATTCCATCTGTCTGCTGTTCAATCTTTTTAATGCATCCTGGTATTGTAACTCTCTGTTTTTCCCTCATCCTGTCAGGCATCCTACCAACAAGACTTACTGGCTGGAAGTTTACTGCTCTGACCACATCTATATTTGAAAGACCAAACCTTATTATGTCTCCAAGGTAGTTATCATTTATTCCTCCTATGACGGTTGGAACAAGTACTACACCCAATGGAGCATTCTTATAGTTCTCAAGAGCAGCTGGTATTTCCCAGAAGTTCTTTGGATTTGATCTTGGAGTTGGACCATCAAAGCTGGTATATATTACATTTGAACCTGCAGCCCTTATCTTTTTTGGGAAGTCTGGGTCAAAGGCAGACCTTACACTGTTTGTGTTCAATTGTATGTGGTCATAACCCTCTTCCTTTGCAATTTTTATTATGTCTATGATATCGTCCCTTATCGCCGGCTCTCCTCCAGTTATCTGAACCGCATTTGCCCCTACAGGTTTTTCATTTCTCATTCTTCTTAGCATCATTCTTACCTGATCCTGTGAAGGCTCGTATATTGGTTCATTTTCCTTGGCATAGAAGAAACAGTACCAGCATGATAGATCACATCTGTTTGTAACAACTACGTTACCAAGACCAGTGTGTGATTTGTGCTTGACACAAAGACCACAGTGAGTTGGACAGACTATCTTGGATTCCAAATAGGCAACATGTGGGTTCAATATTCTAACTCCGCCATCCTGCCACTTCTTTGCTTCCTGGTACATTTCATAGTCTTCCCAGTATTTCTCTCTTGTTATACCGTGCTCTGCACATTCTTTTATTAACTTAACTTCTCCACCGTTCTCATAAACAATTGCGGGAATTCTCATCTGATCAAATTTTTCATCATCCACACATATGGGGCACAAACTTTCTGTTACTCTTATTAACATCATATCCTCGTTTATAAGGTGTCCCATTGCCTCTACAAACTCCTCAACACTTTTAAAAGGCGCGTTCTTGCTTATCTCGAAATCAGACGCAAACCTGATTTCAGGATACTTGTTTTTTACCTCCATCGCAATCATTTTTTTACACCTAAGTAATTGATAAGACTTGGTATATTAAAAGATTTTTGTAGTGATTAAAACTAATTTTTTAACAGATTTATTCACTAATATGTTATCTTATTTGCTAAAATTAAGTTCTTTTTTAATATTTTATGTCGCAAATGGAATTAATGAATGGTATAACCCGTCATAAGTATATATATTGACATACAATCATGTGCTAAGGTATGCCAGATGTCATCCACGGTAAGAATTACGGTTAGGATAGATGAGGATGATTTGAAAAAATTGGAAAATATAGTGAGGGAGGATGGAAAATACACTCTATCAGATGTGGTGAGAGATGCTTTAAGAGAATACATTCAAAGGAGAGAATCCTTGGGAAGTGGGAGGAGAGTAGAGCTGGACATACCTGAAAAAGTTAAGGGCCAGTTGAATAAAATGGTAAATGATGGGGAGGCTCTGAATCTTGAGGAGATGATAAGGTTTATACTTAGGGAGTACTTGAAAAATAAGATTGAAGGCTCTGATATTAAAAAGGATTCTGAAAAGGGTGAGAACTAATTGGTTGTATTAAGAGTTGAAAAAGAAAGGCTTTTAGAGAAAGATTTAAAACTTGATGACCTGGAAAAATTCTCAAGAGTTATAGGTTTTTCAATTGAAAATGATGAAGAAATTAAAATTGAGCTTAATCCTGACAGGCCTGATCTTTATTCAGTTGACAGCATAATTGAACAGATGAATATTTATTCAAAAGGTGTGAGTGAATACGGTCACATAAAAATTAAAAAATTTCAATATGAAAAACCAGAACGAAGACCCTATTTTGCCTTTTTCAAAGTTGAAAACGTAAAAATTGATCAGAATGATTTTCTTGAATATTGCGACAGAATAAGTGAGAATAGTGGAAGATCAAGAAAGGGATTTGCAATAGGGGTTCATGATCTTGACCATGTTAATTTTCCCATAAAGTATGGATATGCAAATCAGAATGAAAAATTCAGAACGTTTGATGACCTAACTGGTAAAATATCAGATCTAGTAAGGGAGCATGAAAAAGGAAAAATGTATGCCAGTGATAATGATCTGAAAAAACCATTAGCAGTTATGGACAGCACAGGCATTATTTCAGTGCCACCTCTATTCAATTCATACAGAACCAGGGTGAATGGTGAAACAAAAAGCTTTCTTGTGGACATAACTGCTGAAGATGAACACTATCTCAGGATTGGAATTTCATTGACAGCTTTTTACTTTCTAAGAAAAAAAGTAGATATTAGCTTATACACGGAATTTAAAAAATTTAACGAGATGAAAATAAAATTTAATGAAATGGATCTTAATGGAATTATTGGTGGCACTGTCAAAAATACTGAATTTCATCTAAAGAGAATGGGATATATTCTTCATGAAGGATATGTTACAGTACCTCTGGGAAGGGTGGATGTAATGGGCCCCATAGACATTTATGAGGATGTATTTAAGTCAGCAGGTCTTGACTTTATTCCTGAAATAGTCCCAAAAAAATATTTGGAGGGAAAGCCCGAAATTCACAATCAGATAAGAAGAAATTTGAGATCATACCTCCTATCACTTAATCTGCAGGAAGTTATGACATTTGTTTTACAGGGAAATAAAGAAAATAATAGAAGCGGATATGAAATATTGAATCCAAAAAGCGAGGATTATTCTTCAATAAGAACAGATTTCATTGACAATCATTTAAAACTGCTCTCAATCAATAAAAAAAATCCTTACCCTCAGAAGATTTTCGAAATAGGTGATGTTATGAGAGAGGGCAAACAGGTAATGTCTCTGGCAATTACAATAGCAGGGGAGGGTTCATCTTACTCAAAAATAAAGGGTTATCTTGATTCCACTTTATATGGATTGTCAATCAAAAATTATAAAATAGAAAAAGGGAGAGTGGAATTTCTTATTGAGGGGAGAGCTGGATATATTAATGTGAATGGAAAATTTGCAGGATACATTGGTGAAGTTGATCCACTAAAACTTCAATCAAGTTATATAGATATGCCAGTCTCATACCTATTTCTTATGCTTGACGAAATTTTACTTTAAAAATTTTAATGATCAAAGTTTATCTTAGATTTTGATGGATCACGACATAGGAGACTAACCCTGCTCTCTTTCCTGCCCGCAGTCAGTTCATATCCTGTGAGATCAGATAATTTCCTTGAAAAATCCATTATTTCTTCGTGTGATGGCATGTTCTTCTCCGATAGTCTTGCTATGGACTGTCCAACATGAACGTATCCCTTTGATTCGATAAAATCCGGGCTCGCCATTTTATCCATCTGAGCATACTCTTCTAAATATGGCATGTTAACATCCTTCACAAGTGTGTGTCTTATGACCTTTCTGGTGTTAAGAGATGGTAAAAGAGCCAGTGTTTTTTGGAAGTTTTCCCATGCATTCCCAATTACCGGATTTAAAAGCTCGTTGAAAATTAACTTATTTGGTCCTGCAGTTGTGACATAAAGTTGTGTTGGCAGAGGATCCAGATTTTCAAGAACCATCGGTAATGTTCCGTTTGTAACCAAAAATGTTGAGAACCCTCTCTTGTGAGCCAGCTCTATGAACTCCCCAAGCCTTGTATAAAGGGTGGGTTCACCGGTTAGTGATATGGCAATATGTCTTGGATGGGTTGCCTCTTCCCATTTTTCCTTTGTAACCTTTGGATTTCCCTTGAAACCTGATATAAGTTTTAGGTGTGCTTTTATGCTCTCCTCAAGTATAAATTCCGGATCGTCCTCATCCGATATTCTCATACTGTCAAAGCCATTAAACCTCCAGCAAAATGAGCAGTTTTCAGTGCAGGAATTTAAAGCCGGAGTCATCTGTATGCACTGATGAGAGTGAATCCCATAAAAAGTACCTTTATAACAAGAGGGGCCTCCAGTCAGCTCACTCTTTGTCCAATGACAAACTTTTACCGCTGAATGTTTTCCAACTAAACCGTAGTGTTGTTTTTTGTATACTTCCTGATATTTGTTTGCGACCTGTTTCTGCATTTATAAACAAAAGAGTAAACGGTTATTTAAACATTCATCAACCAGTGGTTGTTTTAGGTAATTTTATTATCATAATTGTATTTTGAATGTATGAGCAATGGAAGTCTTTGGCTTGAGGTTGATCCAGGGGAGAACATCCCTGATGAGTTCTATGCCATAATAGAAACACCGAAAGGTAGTAGAAATAAATATGAGATAAACAAGGATGGACCAGGTATAATTCTGGACAGGGTACTTCACTCCAGTGTGGTTTATCCCCTTGATTATGGGCTTATACCAAGAACTTATTATTCTGACGGAGACCCCATGGATGTACTTGTTATAACAAGTTTTCCTTTAAGTCCTGGAGTTATAGTGAAGGTAAGACCTGTAGGCATGATGAAAATGATAGACGGTGGAGACAGGGATAATAAAATATTGTGTGTTGCTTCAAAGGACCCAAACAATTCTGAAATAAAAGAGCTGAGGGATGTAAACAAGCATTTGCTTGATGAGATAAAGAATTTCTTTGAAACCTATAAGATCCTGGAGGGCAAAAAAACATCTGTGGAAGGTTGGGAAAACGCTGAAAAAGCTAAAGAGGAGATCAGACTTTCCATGAAAATGTTCAATGAAAAATTTGAAAAATAAATTTTTTATAAACTTATAATATTTTGATTCTTGAATATTCACTAAGTATTATTGATGCAAGAAAGATTATACCTATGAATGAGTTTGAATTGAAAAAAGAAGCTTTTGTTCTTGTTGTATCTTTTTCAGAGATAATGAGGTGCTGATATACAATGAGAATTGAAATTATTACAAATGCAACATCATAGTATATTGAATTAAATGAAATTATCATCAACCCGAACAACAATATTGTGAATGCATGTGTTATATCGCTTATTATAAGTCCCTTTCTAATTCCATAAATTGACATTACTGTTTTCAAACCGTTAATTCTGTCAACTTCAACATCCTGTATTGTATATATCATGTCAAATCCAGCGATCCATGTGCCCGTTGCTAGTACAAGGTAATAGATTTCAGGATTTAAAGGAAAATGAGGGGTAACTGCCAGGTAACCTGCCATAACCCCAACTCCTATTGTAAGACCCATGAAAAAATGTCTCCACTGTGTGTATCTTTTCAGTACTGGATCTATCAAAAATAAAATTATGACTACAGGTGAAAGCAGTAACACAAGATTGTTTATGAAAAATACATCAATCTCAAAAAGAAATATAAGGAATGCTGTTAAGATTAAAGTGTTTCGTAATGAAATACTGTTATTTACAAGAGCCCAGTTCTTTTTTCTTGGATTTATTATATCATATTTTCTACCAAGAATTCTGTTAATTGACATTCCCGCAGCTCTTGCAAGTGAGCCGGCAAATAATACAAGAATAAGTTCTTTGATTCCCGGGAACCCATTGGCAGCAATGAAAGATCCGCTCACAATAAATGGAAGATCAAAAATAGTATGTTCGATCTTTATGAATTCAGCGAAATCCTTCACTCTTTTAGTCTTTCCATAATTTTTTTCACTTTGTCTTCCACGGTCTGATTCATCTTCAATGTATCCGGCCATATCCTATCATATCCCTCCGATTTCCATTTTTTTGTAGCATCAATACCCATCTTTGATCCGAAGTTGAATATTGGTGATGCGTGATCAAGACTATCTGTGTGTGTCCCCTTTATAATAACCACATCCCTGTCTGGATCAATTCTGGTAGTCATTGCCCATATAACCTGTTTTCTATCATGAACATTAATATCATCATCCACAACCACTACAATTTTTGAAAACATAAGTTGGCCGGTCCCCCATATTGAAAACATAACCTTCTTTGCATGTCCAGGATACCTCTTTTTAATTGACACCACCACCATGTTATGAAAAACGGCCTCTTCCATTGTATTCATATCCACAATTTCAGGTATTTGTAATTTTATGAGGGGAAGGAAAAGCCTCTCTACAGCCTTTCCCATTATTACATCTTCATGCCACAATTTACCCACAATTGTGGTTGGATATACTGGTTTTTTCTTCATTAGAACCTTTTTAACATGAAATACTGGGAATTCCTCTTCCAATGAATAATATCCTGTGTGATCACCAAAAGGACCCTCCAACCTTGATTCGGAAGGATCAACATAACCCTCCAGAACGATTTCTGAATTTTCTGGATAATATAGATCGTTAGTCTTACCCTTTATTAAATCCATTCTCTCTTTCGAAATTAAACCCCAGAATGAGAATTCGTCAAGAGGGTCTGGAAGTGGAGCAATTGCTGAAAAAATTGTAAGTGGATCTGTCCCTAGAGTCACAGCAACTGGCATTATTGTTCCATGTTCAGAATGTTCCTGAAATTGCTTTGAACCGTCCTTATGGATCTGCCAATGCATACCCAAGGTTTCATCGTCATAGTACTGTAAACGATACATACCTGCATTCCTTCTCCCTGTTACAGGGTCCTTTGTTATTACAACTGGAAGTGTTACATAGGGAGCCTTATCTTCAGGCCAGGTTGTACATATTGGTAATTTTGAAAGCTCCACCTTTTTCATTTCTGTTTCCATGGTATTCTTATCGTGGAATTTTGGCCTTATTCCAGATAACTGTCTAAGAAGTTCAAGACCCTTTCCAATGAATGATTCTGATTGATCGGGGGGCTTTATAAGTTCCCTTAGAGCTGAGCCGATTCTTGATGGGTCCTCCCCCAGAATATCAGACATCTTATCCCATCTGGAATATATGTTTCCAATAACAGGAATGTCAGACCCTTTGGGATGTGAAAAAAGAATTGTTCTCCCTTTTCCTATTCTTTCTTCTTCGCTTAAAATCCAGGTTAATTCTAGGTTCCTATCTGTTTCATCATCTAACTGTATGTAATCCTTTTTCCTTTTTCTGTCTTCAATGTAGTCCTTAATATCGTTATATACCATAAGTGGTAATTAAAAAAAAGTGTTTATTGTTTTGTTAAAAAAAGTTTTATTTTGTTTATTTTTTCCTGAATATTATTGTTACTGCTGCACCTACTGCTATTCCACCAACCGCTGCAATAATTATTTCTATTATTGTAAGTGTACCAGATACTGTTTGTGTGGAGAAGTTTACATTTATGGTGTCATTTCCAGTAAGAATCAGTGAGCCTGAGGATGTTGTTGTTAGATATCCAGTTTCATTGTTTACCAAGTAAGTGATTGAAGTTCCGTATGGCAACATCACAGAAATACTGTCTGTTGTGCTGTTGTATGTATTTCCGTTAATCACCACTGTCCAGTTTGTTCCAGATACCAGACCTGACTCTACTATTGTGAAGGAATACATTAACTGAGTAAATTTAACAGAAACCGATGAACTTCCCCTTACATTTACAGTACCAGATGACACTGACATACCATATCCAGTAACAGGCATTATTGAATATGAATAGCTTCCATTGGTGACATTTGTGAATGTTATTGTTGACCCACCTGAAGACATTGTCATTCCATTGAGTGTTACTGACCACTTTGTTCCGGATGGTAATCCTTTTTCCATGAATGTAAGGTTGTATTCTTTCATATATGTTAGAACAACAACTTTACTCTCATTTAAGGTTACTGTACCCATGTTCATTCCAGAGTAACCTGGGACATTCATACCCACGTAAGTGTAATAGCCATTCACAACTGTTTCACAGACAGAACTGGTGCTGGATTGGAGATCAACACCGTTAACCTCAACCGACCACATTGTTCCTGATTTTAATCCTTTCTCCATAAACTCCAAATTAGACGTGAATGGTTGTGCAAAATAAGTATCACCAGATTTTAGTGATGTTGTATTGATCATTGATACAGAGCATTGTTGGTATCCTTGATCATTCACTAGTAATGTGAAATAATACATTGCTGAAGAGGTCGTGTTTATAATTGGAAGATCAAAATAGTTTCCTGAACCTTCGTATTTGATTTCCAAGCCCAAATAGGACACATAAACTTCATTTTGGATGTTTTCAGGTGTTGAAAGTGTGAAATTAAATCCGGGCATCTCCATAATATTTTTTGCTGTAGTAGCCATTGTACCATAATCATTGTAAGATCCACTTCCTTCGTAATTCCAGAAATAATCACTGAAGAATGAATTACCCATGTATGTTGAATTAGGATCACGGACAGGTATTTGAGTCAAGAAGTGTGAATATGATATATTATCGTATCCAGAGCACATGAACAGACCTTCCAGATTTGGTCCATTGTAGAATGAATTGAAGATTGGGTTTAAAAGTGAAACGTTCATTACAAATGCAGCATCAATAAATGTAACATTTGTTATGTTCACATACCCTCTCTGATTTGCAGGATTTTCAAGGAATATTGAGTTTCCAAAAGATATGAATTCACTGTTCATTATGTTAATCCTTGATGAATTCCACTCTGTGAGTGTGCCCTCTACATAGCCAGCCTGATTTGATGAATACCATGAGAATGCCCTTGCGTTATCTACAATAACATTGGAGGAGTTGTATATCCAGAAATTAAGTCCGTTAAAAGTAGGAAGCTGCAAACCAAAATTTTGATCTAAAAATGCAATATCCAAATTATAATATCCCTGATAAGATACTGGCATTGAGAAGTTTGCTATTTTCACATGCATGGAAGTGCCATTTAAGAATACCCCTGTGAATATGGGGAAAAGATAATCATTGAACTGGCCAAATATTGGGTTAATATTAATACTACATGCATTTATAACATAAGGGGAGGACAAAGTACCTGAACCTGAAATAGCAATAGATCCTAATTGTGAATTATTAAAGGCATATATTGGAGTGTAAACTCCCATACTCACGTTCTTCACATAATTAAGTGCCAGTGACATTGTTGTGTAATTCAACTCTGCACTTATTGGATCGTAATAATTGTCAAGAGCCTCCACGTAATAGGTAGAATTTGGCAGGTAGAAGGATATCTTGTTATGTAAAATTGGTATGTAATCCCAGAGGTATAAACTTAAAAACGTCTCGTTCAAAATCTTCTCGTTCGGAGATACAAAGACGAAACCATTGTCATTGCTTACTGATATGGTGTATTTTTCAGTCATATTTTCTGTTGAATTCCATAGACCATACACCATTGAAGGTCCTGTTTGGAGATATGCTGTGTTTCCCTCGTAGTGCACATTCACACCTGTAGATGTTTCCCCTGTCTCAGAGCCTATATCATAAGCCTCCGGAACATTCATGTAACCTTTTGTTGTCATATTGTAATATTTAAGGTTGAACGTTCCATTGATGCCAAAGACTGTGGCTGTGCTTCCACCACCTGGGCCACCTATCATGATTTCAGCATCATATGGTATGCCAACTGGCGTGAGTGTATTACCACTTACGAAATATGTTAATGGTGCTGCTTTATATGAAATTGATGACGACTGATTTACGAAGTTGTTGAAAATGGCTGTTTCATAATTTCCAGAGTGCATGACTCCGCCAACTACATATGAATAATTAAAGAAAACTGTCTGTCTACCATAACAGAGGGATGTGTTTAGATATAGATTAAGTACAAGGTGAGGACTTGCATACACTGTTGGTCCTATATTGATCAATGTTGTGCTTGATACACTTGGTGTAGATGAGTAGTAAAATGTGCCCGGTTCAACAACTGCACTTGATGATGAAAAGTTCCATATATTATCTACAAATGTAAGCTGGTGTGTCCTTGCTGAATAATCAACAACATTCTGTGTCCAGAATACATAACCTGTTTTATTCAATATTTCAACGTTGTTCAGAATTGCGTTCAGCTGGAATGTTACTGTATTTGGAGCAAGATCTGCAAGATTTGTTGTTTCAAGATTGCTAATATTTATACTTGCCTCAAATGATGAGGTTGTTGAATTCTTTGTTAAAGTTTTTCCACTGACATTATAAAGATTATAAAAGCCAATTCCCATTGGAGCAGGAGAAGTAATATAGCCAAGTGTGATCGCATTGTTCACAACCTTGCTTGCTGGATGAAGATTTGGAACAAAAAGGTATTTCATCGGAACCTTCTGCTCAATTGCATTCTGTATAGCTTCGTAAGCTCCAGTGAGTTTTGAACTCTTTGCAGAGGACAACAATTGAGATGCTGTATTGGTTGACATATCATTTGTTACCGGATGTAACTGAGTATTTACAGATCTATCGCTTGTACCAAAATTATTCATTTGCTGCGAGTTTCCAAAAATAAAAAATGCCCCGGAAATCATCACAGCCACGACAATAATTGCCAAAATAGGCTTGATTTTTCTCATTACCCTGTTATGGTCTTAATTGTATAAAAAGATTATGAACTCAAAATATATTATGCTTGTTCAATAATATAACGGTAAAACCCTAATTTAACAAAACTTTATAAAAAGGAAAGAGAAATATATGAGTTTAAATGATAAAAAATAATTAATCATTTTCTTTTAATAATTCCTGAAAATAGTATCAGGGAAAACATTGTTGCAGTAAACGCAATCAAACCATAGATTGGGCTATCAAATATAAGATGGCCCAATGGATTTTTTGAGGGGTCATATCTGTCCACATGCATTTCATATCTGTCATTGAATTCTATAAGATGAATCCCTTCTCTACGCCCCTGTAAGGAGTGTCTCCAGTCAGATTTTTGGCCTTTTATTTCCCCAACCGATCTTCTGAATAATCCTGAATCTGAGGGATCGGGGACTTTATCATCTTTTTTAAATTCAATCTTGCCCCTTCTTACTGTTTCATCTATCTTTTCCCTCCAGAATTTTTCAGCGTACATTTATATTAAGAATGGATCATTTTTATATAAAATTTTAGAACAATTCTTTTTATTCCCTTAATACTTTAATGTTTATGGAAAAATCCAATATTCTTGTTTCTGGTACAACGGGAAGTATAGGTTCAGAAATTGCAAAGCAGCTGATAAAATCCGGACATTCAGTGTATTCATTATCAAGGGACATAGAAAAAGCTAAAAAAAATATACCAGATGCTGAAGAATTTCTTGTGATTAATAATAAAAAGATGGATGAAATAGTAAATGTTATGAAAAACATAGATTATGTAATTAATGTTACGGGAGCTCCAATATTTGCAAAATGGACAAAGGGTTATGAAAATGAAATAAGGGAGAGCAGGATAGGTGTAGTGAATTACCTCGTTAGTGCTATAGAAAAATCAGAAAAAAAACCAAATGCTTTCATAAATGGTACAGCAGCCGGTTATTATGGTTATGCAAAAAACGTTTCAGTGGATGAAAAATCTCCGCCGGGTAATGATTTTTGGTCTAAACTTGTTTTGGACTGGGAAAATGCTGCAGACAAGGCAAAACAATTGGGTCTAAGAGTTGTGAATGTAAGAACTACACTTGTTTTAATGAAAAATACTGGTGTGCTTGATGTTTTGGTCTCATATTTTAACAAAGGACTTGGAGGGTATGTAAGACCAGGAGATCAAATTTTCCCCTGGATCTCCATAGAGGATGAAGTTGGAATTTTTATAAAAAGTCTTGAAAATGATAATTTTTCAGGACCAATAAATGCTGTTGCAGGTAACATAAGCTCCAAGGAATTCTCAAGAGGTATAGGTGAAGCTCTTGGTAAAAAATCTGGATTGCCTGTTCCAGGATTTATAATTAAAACATTATTTGGACCAGCCAGTGATTTGGTACTAAAAAGCCAGTTTGTAAAATCTTCAAGGATGGATGAACTTGGATACAAAATTAAAAATTCTGATTATTTTGATACTGTGAAAAAAATACTTAATTATTAATTTTCAATATCTTCCTGGCCATACAAAATATTATACATCCTGAAAAATTCTCCATTCTTTTTCATCAGTTCATCCTTGGTTCCATGTTCTATTAATTTTCCATTTTTTAAAACCATTATCCTGTCCACCAGATCTATCATTGTGAATCTGTGAGTTATCAAAATAAGTGTCCTGTTTTTTGAAAATTCTTTAATTGCATTGAAAATCAACCTTTCTGAATATAGGTCTATGCTAGATGTTGGCTCATCCATAATTAAAATGTCTGGATCCCTTATTATTGCCCTTAGGATTGCAACAGCTTGTTTCTGACCCTCTGATAGGTTCCTTCCAAGTTCTCCTGCTTTTGTTTGAAGACCATTTGGGAATTTTTTAAATATTCTATCAAGGCCAAATGTTTTTGCTATCTCGTTTATTTGATCCTCTGAAATTTCTGGATTGCTCAATTTCACATTGTTTATTATGGTATCATTGAAAAGGAAAGGCTCCTGAAGAACAACGGCTACCCTTTGTCTGTATAATTTTGTTTCAACGTTCTTTATATCATTTTCATCAACAAGAAATTTTCCAGCAGTTGGTGTAATAAATTTTAACAAAATGTTTGAAAATGTTGTTTTTCCGGCTCCGGTATGTCCCACTATACCTATTTTCTCACCTTTTGCAATCTCCACATTTATATCATCAAGAGCGTTTCTTCCTCCATATGAGAAACTCATTGAATCTGCAAGATACCCTTTTTTTAACTTTGAGAATTTTTCCTTTCCACCATCAACATCATCATCCTGACTGTTAATAATTCCATACAATCTCCCAACCCCTACTATTGATGATTGATATGAATTGTACAACTGTGAAAGCTGTATAACGGGATCAAAAAATTCCTGAACATACAATATAAATGAAACTAGAATGCCTATGGAGATTAAACCTGATTGAAGCTGGGCAACACCTTCCAATATCACTATAATAATCCCTACAAATTCTAGAATTCTGACGATTGAGCCATAAATGGAGGCGAGTCTTGACGCCTTAATATTTGCTTCCAGGTTGTCGCTGTTTAAAAATTCAAATCGTTTTTCAACAAATTTTTCCACGTTAAAGGCCTTTATGCTTCTTATAGAGTTTATATTCTCGGCCATATTTCCAGTTATTGCAGCGATTGTTCTTCTTGTCCTTAGATAATTCTGTCTAACTTTTCCCTGTAGTGAAAGTGTCAAAATTACTAGAAATGGCAGGACTATGATTGCATACATTGTAAGGTAAGCATTATAATAAATCATAATGGAAATTGAAATTATTATTGTTGCGACACCTGATACTACCTGAGGAATCTGAAAAGTCAAAAAATCTCCAATGGTTTCACCATCATTTGTTATTCTGCTAATAAGAAAACCAGATTTTATATTGCTGAAAAAGGAAATTGGAACCCTCTGAATTTTATTGAATGATTTTTCCCTCAGTTCCTTCACTGTTGATTGGGCTACCTCCGTTGTGCTTATTGCTCTGAAATTGTTGGCTAAAAATTGAATCCCATAAAGTGCCAGAAATACAAATGCGTAAAATATTGCCCCCTTAAGATTTCCATAATCAATCTGATTCACTGAAAAACCCACCATTAATGGGATTAAGGTACTTGCTGCAGCGGTTGTAATGACTGAGATGACAATAATTGCAAAGCCTCTTTTATGAGATACAACATCAGAAATCATTTTTCTAAGAGCTTTTCTCCCCTTTAGTGCTTTAATGTAACGTTCCTCTACCCCCTCATATTTTCTGGCTTCCATATTATTTCATCTCTTCTACAAATTCTATCTGATGTAGTACTCCATCCTTCAACTCATACAATGTGTCTGCATATTTCATTGATGAATAACGAAGTGACACTATTATGACGGTTATACCAACTATTGCCCTCTTTATGTTAGTGAAAATCTTAAGCTCAGTTTCAGCATCTACACTTGAGGTTGCATCATCAAGTATCAGAATGCCAGGTTTTGATGCTATGGCCCTTGCAAGAGTAACCCTCTGTTTCTGGCCCCCGGAGAGTGTTATTCCTCTCTCTCCCACCACGGTCTCATATTTTTCCGGTAAAGATTCTACAAAATCGTCTATTCCGGCGATCCTTGCTGCCTCAATGGCCACTGAATCGGGAATGTCAGATCTCCCAAATTTAATATTTTCCATAATTGTTCCTGAAATCAGATTGCTCTCCTGAGGCACAATTGATACCCTTTTTCGAAGAACACCCAATGGAATTGAGTTTATATCCAAACCACCTATTTTAATTGTTCCAGAACTAGGTTCTATCAATTTTGTAAGCATACCAACCAGTGTGGATTTTCCAGAGCCTGTTTCACCAGTTATACAAACGAACTCCCCCGAATCTACTCTTAAATTAATATCCTTGAGTATAGTTGTCTCTCCTCTCTTATAATTCACAGATTCCATTAAAATATCATTTCCTAATTTAAAATCATCTTTGTCCACAAGAACCTCATCACCACTGTCTGTAAGGACTTCATTTATTCTTCCAATGGCCGCCCTTGCATTTTCTGAGAAAACTATTAGCCTTCCTAGAAAACTTACTGGAAAAGCAACTAGTGTGAATATATTAACTGCACCCACAAGGTTTCCGATTTGGCCATGCAGTATTATATCGTCATAACTTCCCACAATTATTGTTGCAGTTGCTGCTAGCCCAATTATAAATGGCATAAGGTTATTGTAAAATCCCCTGAGATGTGCAACTTCCATGTATTCATTGTAATACCCGTCAGTTGTTTCTTTGAATGATTTTATCTGTTCATTTTCAAGCATATAACTTCTTATTGTTCTCTGACCTGCAATATTTTCTGTTAGTTTTTCGTTCATATGCCCGTAAAGTTCCCTTATATTTCTCCAATGAGTTCTCTGTTTCCTTTGAAACACGATACCAATGAAAATTATGAATGGAAGTGATAAGGCAAAAATTATTGCAAATACATAGTATAGTATTGAAAGGTAGATTATTGCAAATACGATCATGATTATTGTTGGAATCAGAGAAGAAAGAGTGTTCATTATGAAGTTCCTTGAAGCATCAACGTCCATTGTTGTTTTTGACAAAAGATCTCCAGAGACCTGCCCTTCAAAAAACTGATATTTCTTATTGAACATTTTGTTAACCAGTTTTTTCCTTAAATTATAGGCATATACCTGGCTAGTGTACTGAGATCCATAGTTAACTCCGAAGCTCGCAATTGATGAAACCACAGCCATAACAAGAATAAGGTATATTTCAGAGTAAACTGATGAATAATTTGCATTCTTAATACTATCTATAATATCGCCGATTAACACAGGTACTAAAAGCCTTGCCGCTGTAGATACTACAGAAGCTGCAATAATACCATATATAAGCCACTTCCTTCCTTTCAGATAATTGAAAGAAAAGAGGAGAGGGTATATTGGAGATTTAAACCTTTCAGTTAAACTTCTTCCGTTTTTTATCAAATATTTCCGTAATACTTTATTACATAAAAATTATGGTTATTAAGAATCAAGATTAAATATTTTCTAAATAAATTTCAACAAAATGAAAAAATTTTCCCTTTATATACTCAGTAATGAATTGACAAAGTATATTTAATTTATATATTTACGGATTAAAATGGAAAATAATAATGATCTCATAAATAGTAATTCTGAAAAAATGAGTGGGGGAGGTCAGTTAATCCAGGTTATTTCTGCATTTTCAGGATGGTTGATGGACGGATATGTGTCTATAGGATATGCAGTTTATGCCATATTATTGGCTGAGATTTTTGGAATGTCAGATCTTTTAACTTTTCTCGGATTGGTGGTTGGGGCTATTGGCAGGTTTATAGGAGCGACATTGTTAAGCAATTATATTGGAGATGCATTGGGGAGAAAGAAAATGCTTACTTACTCAATATTAGGTTTTTCAATTTCAGCCGCGTTCATATCCCTACTACCTTCAGCCTCGGTTTTATCAACTTATGGAATTTCCCCAATATTTTCAATCATTTTACTTTTCATAGTATTATTCATTGTGGGATTTTTTGCAGGCGCGGAATATTCAGGTGGTGCATCCCTATCCCTTGAATCAGTTAAAGAAAAATACAGAGCCCCAGTAGGTTCTTTTGTACAGAGTGGTTATGGAGTTGGATATTTCCTCCTGCTTCTTGTTGGTGAGGAGATGCAAACCTTCATGGGAACATCTGCTTTTGACAATTATGGCTGGAGAATACTTTTTGCCACCTCCCTTATACCAGGTTTACTTACCCTTATAATCAGGCATTACAGTAGAGAAACACCAATTTTTGAAGAAATTAAACTAAGTGATGAGATAGAGAAAACTCCTGCCTTGAATGCAATATCAAAAAACCCAGGTATTTTTGGTGCAATACTTTTAATTTCAGGTCTTCTTTTAGCAAATACAGTGACCTTATCATTCTATCCAACATTTCTTCCTTCAATGTTCTCAAATCTTTCAAAACCTGTAAACAATTACTACAACGAAATCATAAATCTGATTTCACTTATAGGGGTATGGGTAGGAGGATTCCTGACATTTTACATAGTAAGGAGAAAATTATCCATATCTATATTTTTCATAGTTTTTGTTATTGTTTCAATCATAACTGAAATGATACTACTTTATTTCAATACCCTTATGAACGATGTTTATGCATTTTCCATTCAAAGCTTAGCTGAAGCAGCTATTTTCGCAGCAATACCAGCATATTTGACTGAGATATTTCATAAAGGACATAGGACCTCTGGTGTAGGATTTGTTTATAACCTGGGAGGTATACCAGCAGCTTTTGGAATTTCTGCCATAATATTTTACAATGATTTTATTTACAAAGGAAATACTCACGGATTCATAATAAGCTGGTTTGTAATAATTATAATATCCATAGTGACCATGGGAGCAGGTATATTGCTAAGCAGGGAGACATTTAGTACAAAGATTGATCCAATAAAAGTTTAAATATTATTTGCCTTTTCTTTTTCTATTTGTCTAAATATTTCTTCATATTCTTTTTCAATGTCTGTTTTTCCCTCTTCCATTGAATCTTTGTCACCTATTATATTATCCATTATATATGTCCACTGATTTATTCTCCAGATCTTACCTTTTGGAAGAGTTATTTCCTCTCTTTCTGTTTTAAGTATTCCATTTTCCTCAAGATCGTAGAATGCATCTCTCTCCTGTGAGGAAAGCACATTGTCCAACACATAATCCTCATATCCAAAAAAAGAAAGTATAAAATCGCAGAAAGATTCGACCTCACCTTTACTTAAACCCTTTTTTCCGTATATTCTCTCAAGAGCTAGTAACAAGGTCTCTCTTCTGAGTACCCCCATTTTAATCAACAGAAAATTTATCAATGTTTATTAAACTATCTGGGATTTAAATTCTTAATTTAATTTTAAAAAAACTTTATTATTATTCAAAGATCATGATGGTACAAGTGTATAATATAAAGCAGGAAACCAAACTGGAAGAGGATAGAAATTAATAATTATTAAAAGGGAGATCTCAAGCGCAACAGAAAAATATATTGTTTTTGTGATTGAATATATTGTAATGTAGACAAGCCCGATTGCAAAAGAGTCAAGCATAAATATTGGAAAGTAAATCCCTGGGAATCCCGGTAAACTATTAATAAGAACTGAGAAATAATAAAGAAAATAAAGTATAGTTGCTAAAAATGTTGCCTTACCGCGATCAACATAATTTGAAAGAATTTCTACAGAAATGAAGGCAAAAATTGTTAACTCCACAAATGAAGGGTAAAAGATGGATGAAAGTGAATATGATATTAATGAGTTACCGTATCCAAATACTAGTTCAAGATAAATCCATACAATTAACACAGAGAATAAGAAAATTATACCATATGGCGAAAGGTATGATTTTATCACCTTTTCTTTTTCCATAATATAAAATAAGAGAATTGAAATGATTGGCAAGGGATATAAAATGTAATATGTGATAACTGTGGCATAATCTGGAAATCTGAAAATAAAGAAATTGCACATTATAGCGGCTAAAGGAAAAATAATCATTATCAGAGTGTTTTGTCGCAGAAAATCAGATATATTATCAAGTTTGGCCATTATTATAGTAATATATTTCACATTCATATTTGTACGCTGAGAAATATTACACTTATCAACACAAGAAGAAGAAAAATATTTGAAAAACCAAACAACTTCATGTATTGAAATTCCAGACCTTTTTTAATCATATTCTGGAATGATATAAAGAGCATAATTGCTCCAAATACAATACTTACAATAAAATATAGAATTCCAAGGTTCGTTATAAACACAGACATAATTATGAAAATAAAAAGTACTATTGTGTTTAGAAATATAGCTTTTCTGGTAAAATCTAATGATTTAACAGCTGGAAGCATTGGTACTCCAGCCTTATTATAATCATCACGATACTTAATGGCAAGAGACCAGAAATGTGTTGGAGTCCATAAAAAGACTATTGCAGCTATAATTATTGATCCTGTTGTTATTATATTGCCTGCAGCTGCTGACCCTGCCAAAGCAGGAAATGATCCTGCTATACCACCTATCACTATGTTCCAGGATGTTTTTCTTTTAAGAAACACAGTATACAAAAGGGAATAACTAAGAAAACCGCTAATAATAAAGGTAAGTGAAAGTAAATTAAGGAAAATAACTCCAATGATAATTGAAGTAATAATAAAGAATACCATAGTTGCCAAAATTGAAGTTGAATTTTCTCTTACAATAGATCTATATGATGAAACACGATTCATTTCGGAATCAATATCTCTGTCAAATAAATTGTTAAATAAAGCTGAAGAGAAAGAAGCTAGTGATCCTGATACAAGAAGAGGCAAAAGCAACCATATATGATTTAATGCTCCATTATATGTAAAAAAACCAGCTATTGCAACCATATCAATTAAAAAAGTTATTTCAATTTTGAATAAACTATTAATTTTTTTAAAAGATATTTTTTTGTTCAATTCTATTCACTTTCATAGAGTGTAATCTTTTACTTTTTCAATTGCATTAAATGTATTGGATTCAAGATTATTTAGCAGATTTGAGTGAACTGATGAACTCTTTACCACAGAAGAACTTGTGGAGTTTGAGGTTGCATTGATGAATATATGTCCGACCATAGTTGTTGGATGAACTGTGCACCAATATGTATATTCTCCAGATTTGAAGAATGTGTAATTAGCTTTTGAAACATGACCTGGGGTCTGTGTTATATCACTTGTCGTCAGCAGAGTTAATGTTGAAGATGTTTCATTAGGTCCTGCGTTTATTGTCAATGTGTGAGGCAAATTATCTTCCTCTATTACAGTAAAATTGACCTTAGTACAAACTTGAAAATACATTGTTGGGTTTGTTGGCCCATGATTGTAATCCCATCCACTTGCATCAGCCCAAAGAGTAACGTTATAATAGTGGGTTGGATGGATACCAGTAGGATCAACCAAACCCGCTGATGCTGTTGTTGTTGGGGCTGATATAACAAACAGCAAAGAAAGGGCAGCAAACAATATTATCAAAACACCAAAAATGGCTCCAGCTTTCATTTTTATTCACCTCCTACAGGAGACGGAGTTTTAATGGGAGTTTCTTCTCCCTGAGACAACTCGTCCCCTCCATTCAAATTATATGTGTCCTCCAATACATTTCTTGGTTCAACTGAAGGTTCATGTAGATAGGAAAGTATGAGATTTGCAATGAAGAATAGTTGACCTATTCCTATTATTACTCCTCCAAGAATTGCGGTGTCCTGGTATGCCTGATACCTTGCAAAGTATCCCGCGACATATCGAGGCATTCCTATGAAACCTCCAACCAGCCAACCCATTGACATCAAAAATGAGCCGACTGAAGTAAATACAAAATGCCAGTTGGCTAGTTTCACACTGTAAGTTCTCCCATTTGTAATGGATGGCCATAACATATAAATGGTTGCAAAAGCAACCCCTACTGTTACACCCATGAATATGAAATGGAAGTGACCGGTTACAAAGTATGTACCATGAGCTTGTTCATTACCCAATACCATTGCAAGGTAAACTCCAGCAATTCCACCAATGATGAAGTCAATTATTCCATTTATAACGAATAGCATTGGAGTTGTCAGTCTAATCTTTTCTGAGCTCCAAATTGTGCCTATGTAATTGAATATAGTTATGGCTGAAGGTATTACAACGAGGAATGATGTCATTGAGAAAAACACTGCCCAGTCTTTTCCTAGACCTGAATTCATGAGATGATGTCCCCACACAAGCTCTGAAAATGGAAGCAACAACCCCAAAGCCACGACTCCAGATGAATAACTGAATACCTTTTTACCTGTAAATTTGGGTAATATTTCATATATAAGACCAAATTGTGGTAAAATTGCTATGTATACTATTGGATGACCCCATACCCAGAAAAGTTCCGCAAAACCCAAGGGTGAGGTTCCGCCGTTTATACCAGTAAAGAATATAGGATTGAAAAAATCATAGAATAGAAGAACTAGGCCAGTCATAAAGAATGGTGCAGATGCAAGGAACATTATTAATGTAAACAAAACTGACCACGCAAACAGAGGCATTTTTGAAAGAGGAACGGATTCATCCCTGTCCATTATGATCATCCTGACAACGATTATTGAAGCAATTGTTATTCCTATGAAGATCATTTCCATTCCTATTACAGCCAACCAGTTGTATGCTCCAGCTCCAAATGGATTTAATTGTAGGGCAAGTGGAGGATAGAAATACCATCTTGTTGAAGTTCTCGAGAATAATATAAACAATCCACCAAGTAGATATATCCAGTAGGCGGTTGATGAAATTGATCCATATTTATCTTCCCTCACTTTCAGGAAGGATGGAAGCAGATAATAAGCAAGACCCATGGCACTTCCAACGGCCCACATATATATCATCAGGACAGAATGCTCAGTCGTAAGGATATCATAAAGAACGGTTTTTCCAGAGAATAGAGTGGGGTTCGGCTCAATTAGACTCACTCTCATTATTACTCCAAAAGTACCAGCAATAAAGAAGAATATTATGCTTGTTATCAGGTACCTTATACCTATACTTTTAGCATCATTCAAAATAAAGGCATTAGTACTGAAAAAACTCACTGATTTCTTCTTTTCCCTGAAGTAACTGCCGTAGTCATAATATCCATTTTCATCTGCTACAACGTCCATCTCTGTTTTTATATTAAGATATCTATAATACAAAAAGAACAATATCACGAAAAAAAAGGATAGTATGACTGAAAGCTCAATTAATGTTGTTAATTGTGACATTTTTTTCACCTCACTCACTAACGTATACGTAACCTCTCATAAGATAGTGGTAATATCCGCAGTATTCAACACATTCCATAACAAATGTACCTGCCTTTGTTGGGGTAAATGTTATGGTGTTATTCTGGCCTGGTACAGCATAAATCTGAATGTCAAACTGCGGAATATACAAGTCATGAATAACTGCAAATTGATGTGAACCTGGAATTGATGTTACCACTAGAGTGTATGTGTGACCTACGGTAAGATTTAGTGCATCTGTCTGTGTAACTGTTGTACCATTTGCATTTGTATAAGTAAATTCCCATGCCCATTGATACCCATCAACCGTTATAACAGTAGAGTTGGCAGGTATTCCGGATGTATTTGTCATTTTTTGAGAAATAGAAAAGGAACTGTTGTCCACCGACATTAAGTCTAGGGTGGCAGCACCTATAAGCACCGCAATTACTGCGATTATCCACATAGCTTCTATCTTCTGCTTACTATTCACCTGTAATCCTCCCCCTCGTAATTCCTTGTTCCTTTTTTCACAACAGGGTATAGCAAAAGACTTATTGTGAAAGCTCCAGCTGCTACACCTGCTGCGTATACAGGTGAGGCGTAGGTTGCCTCAAGCTGACCTTGAGTGGTGGCTTCGAAGTTAGTTAGAAAATAGGTAAATAAGAGATCAGCTATGATTCCTATCACCACAGCAACTATAAAAAATTCTGTGATGACTAAAGAATTTTTGTTCATAATGAGTAATTAAGAGAATTTATTAATATTTTACTCAAAAATGGCATTAAAAATAAAATTAATTTCTATACTTTTTCTATAATTTTTACCTTAAGAAAAGTTTCCAGTTTCTTTGCAAGTTTTATATCCGGTTTGATTTTCCCCCTCTCTATTGAATATATTAAGGTTCTCTTTTCTTTTAACTTATCTGCAAGCTCTTCCTGACTAATCCCCATTTTCTCTCTTGTTTCTCTGATTATAATGTTATAATCTGGAACTATCTCCAGAGATTCAATATCTAACTTTTCTGAACTTTTATGTTTATTTTTTAAATTACTTTTTACTTGAGTTGCATTATTAACGGCTGAAACTTTTTTCTGAGGTATAGGTACCTGTTCGCTTTCATAAGAGGTGCGGTATTCTTCAATTGGTGTGCCAAATTTTTCACATTTTGGGCATACTGAAAGTATGGCTCCATCAATCCTTACTTTTCTAGTTTTCGGTACATTCTGACCACACATTTCGCATTCCATAAACAGTTATGTTATTTTCATTATATTAAGATGTGCAGTGAAAAATATGTTTTAGAAACAATTGACCATAATCAAGTAATAAATTTCTCTCCAATAATTTAACTAAACCCTTCATAAAAAAAATTTTTTTTAAAAAGTTCAGGGCCATATATCTTCTTGAAAACTGCTACCATTTAATAGTTTTAATTAAAAGGATAATGTTTTTAATTTTACTAAAATTGAAAGTTTTATTTTAAAGTCAATTTTAATATAAAATAATTTTGTGATAAAATGAAAACCATTTCATTAACTTTAGCGCATCCGCCTTATTTTTCTCATGTATTCTTTGAATTTCAAGGATTCTATTAGACCCATATTCATTCTATCCATAAAATCAATATAATCATTTAATTTGTTTTGTAAAGCGAATGAACTCTTCTCCTGAAATTTTGGCAAAAAATATTTTTCATCAATTCTTTCGTAATTCGAAATGGCATAAAGAAAATAATCATAACACATTTTTGCTTTGTTAAGATTCTTGTTTTCTTCGGCAGCAAAAAAATCCAATAGACTAAGATTTCCCAGAGACTTAATTTTTTTAATTTTTTTAATATTCATTATAATTTTCCTGGTTTCATTATCAAGAACATTCATATCCAAATTTTTATCATCTAAACAACTTTTATTTATCCAAGAATAGATTTTTTCAATCATCTGGTTTGGAATTATATTAAGCCTTATGGCATCCTCAGGAGGTAAAATTCTTCCATATTTTAAACTTTCAACCATTAAGTTTGTTGCATAATCGATTATTAACCTTAATTTTTTTTCAGAATCTATTTTGTTATTTAGTTTCTTAAAAGATTCTATACCCAAGAACTTCTGAAATTTTGAGATATAAGCTTCAACAAAACTCAAATCCTTTTTGGTTTCGCTTAAAATTCCGGCTTCTATTATTAATGATATTATTTCTTCATCTGGAATAATTAAATCACCATATTCTCTTGCAAGCTCCACAATTTCTTTATAGTTTTCATAATTTCTTAACAATTTTATGCAGAGCAGGAAGGCATAACCTTTTATTTCATCAACAACATTATCCTTGATAATCTTCTCAGTTTTCTCAACCGCTTCCCTAATAAATGAGTTGGCACTTAGAATTGAAAAATAAATATCAAGGAATTCTTTGTTTTTCTTCCCCTCTTCAAAAGAATTTTCTAATAAAAGGTAGGATTTTTCTGGCAAATTTTGCCCCAAATAAAATGTTGCGAGGGGGACAGCAATTTCCCAATTTTTAAACTTCATTACATATTCTTCTATGGACTCTCTGAAAAATTTATTTGATATGTTTTCATCCAATATATCAATTAAAAAAGTTTCGAAGTCTTTTTCACTTTTTTTAATTTTTTTTATTATTATTGGTAAATCATCAAATTCTTTGCATTCAACTTTTAATAAAAATTTAAGGTAATCAAGGCCCTTTTTGTTATTTTTAATTAATTCCTCTGCTTTTTTATAATCACCCTGCATGATCAGAGAGTGAACATAACGTTTTACCAAGCTTATTTCCTTTCCCTTTTCAATACACATGTGGTAATAGAGGGTGGATTCGTCCCACATTTTTTTATTAAAATAAAAATCAGCATATTTTGATAGGATGACCTTATCCATTGTTTTTCCATACAACGAATAAATTAAATCTAAATTTTGAAAGTCATTAGCCTTGAAACACTCGTCAATTATATCATCAAGTTCTTCCAACGAGTTTGAATTTTTTATTATTTTTGTTGTGATCTCCTGAAGATTGCCCATTATCAGTCCCTTTGTTATTAAATCTTTTTTAACTTTCAAAATACCAAGATTTTCGAAATCTGATCTCTCAATTATATCTATCAAATCTGAAAGTATATCCCTCTTCTCCTTTATTTTCTCGTAAAAAGATAGAACATCTATATGCTTTAGATCCAAAATTTCTATTAATTTCAAAATTTTTTTTGCATCTACAATTTCGATTCCAAAATTCTTTAATATAAAATTAATAAACTCCACGTGATAAAGATCTGTAATTGCTGATTTTATATATGTCTCCGCTTTTTTAAAGTTCCTACCTTTATAATAAAGAACAGAAGTAAAAAAATTTATAAAAGGATCGTTTTCAATGCCTGAAAATTTTTTTAAAATCTGCTCCATTTTATTATAATTTCCCTCTTTGAATGCCTTAAGACCAACAGGAAAACAAAATTCTGGGAAATCTATGCAATCATTGGATGATATTGCAGATCTCAGTTCATTTATTTTTTCATTTTCTATTGTGTTGGCGTTTGAAAGATAAAAAATCACGGAAAGTGATTCTATTTGATTTAAGCTTTCCACATTAGTATTTAATGTGTTGATTTTTCCGCTTAAAACGAATGAAATGAGGATTTTTACAATATTATTTTTAACCATATCATAAAGAGACATTGAAAGATTGTTGAATCTTATTATGTTTAAAAATCTCAAAATATCCTTATCCTGTGGAATTTCTTTAATTTCATTTAGTATAGAAGAAGCTGCCTCCAAATCTCCATTTTCCAATTTCTCATTTGCCTCTTCATACAATGTTTTTGTTATTTTACTCTCATAAAACTTATCATTTTTTTTACTTTTTAATCCATAAAATTCTACAATACTGTCTAATGATTTTCTAAAATAATTATTTTCCTTGTATTTAAGGAAGTTTTCAGAGAACACTTTGTGGAACTCCTTAGTTTCACCCTTGCCCAATAAAATTTCACATTTACACAATATGCCTTCGGATGAATATTTAAAATCTTCAGAAAAACTGGAAAAAATTTCCTCTGCCTCACTAATCTTATTCATTCTAACTTCAATCTTGCATAAATATGATTTGACCTTCTCAGAAGAATCAATAATTATTTGTTCTTTTTTATCTAATGCAGCTTTAAGATTTCCACTTGATATACATGCATCTAAGAAAGACTCTTTGCACAAATTATGATTGCATTTATATTTTTCATATAGAAGAATAACATCATTAAATAAACCTTTCTTTAATTTTATTTGAATTTCAATTTGATGAAAAAGGTTTGGATTTTTTATTGTATTTTTAATTTCTTCGAATATAATGTAAGCTTCATCTACAAAATTATTATTGATTAGAAAGTTAAAAAAATTCATGTAAGTCTCAATATTTTGAATTTTTTCATTTTTAATATTTCTTAAGAGAATTTTAGCTTCATAGTTATTACCGTTTTCAATCAATGAGGTTACGTAATTAATTAAAAAGGTATCGGAATCCTGAAATGAATAATACATGAATTTATTAAATTCTAATTTAGTTAGTTTGTCTTCACATTTTTGAAAATTTTCTACAATTATGTTCAGGGTAGCCTTATTTGCTACTGTTAAAAAAGATTCCATTATATATTCACTAAATTGGCAATTACACGATAATAAGTATGCAATTTTTTCGTAAACCAAAAACTTTTTGGCTATACTTTCCAATAGTCTTAAACTCTCTTGATTAATTTTAATTGAAGTTTTTTGGCTAAATGATCTCTCTATTTCTTCCTTCTTTCCTCTATTCAAAAGAAACTTCAAGTATGAAGATACCACATTTTTATTGAAAGAGAAAATTGAGAATAATTCATATACGTCTTCAAATCTATACTCCAAATAATTTTCATAAATTTTTTTAAAGACTTGTTCCATAAAAAAATTTATCGTTGGATCATCCTTTATAATATTTAGATTTGTTGACCCATTCAAATTTGTGAAAATTTTTTTTAAATCTGAATTTTTGTCGGATTTTCCCTCAACAAACTCCTCCATTAATTTGTAAAATGAGGCTATCTCCATTTTTCATCTTCCATTAACACAATCAAGATTAATATATCAATCTTTATGATAATATGTAGAGATCAGATTTTCATATGCCCTAGCATTTTCAATGGCCATTTTTTCATATGAAGGATCTCTTTTCCTTAATTTCCCGGGCACTCCTGCAAACATGGAATTGCTTTCAACCTTGGTATTTTCCAGTAATAAAGTTCCTGCACCAATTATTGAGCCGTTACCAATTTCACAACCATTCATTATAATTGCACCCATTCCTATTAAGCAATTATTTCCTATTTTTGAGCCGTGAATTATAGCGTTGTGGCCAATGGAAACGTGGTTCCCTATGATGACAGGATATGAAGGGTCCGTATGAATGGTAACGTTATCTTGAATGTTAGTTCCATCACCTATTGTTACTGGTTCAGTTTCTGCTCTTATTGATGCGAATGGAAAAACTGAGCTATTATTTCCAATTTTTATTTTTCCAATAAGACTTGCCTTTTCAGATATATAACTGTTTTTGCCTACTGAAATATCCATAACAAATCATATGTTGAATGCCATAATATTTTTTTACATAATAAATGAATTGACTCTTCTAAATTTGAACAATTTACATTGACAAAATATTGAAGTTCAATTTTATCATGAAAGTATTTCAATTATTTTTCTTAGCAATTTCCTTTCCTTTTCTGAAATATCCTCCCCAGAAAGCTCATAATTTAACCACTCTAAAAGATCTTCTTTGACTATGAGGCCTTTATCCATTGCATCGGAGATTCTTTTCATTCCTTCATATTCATTGTCTATGACTGCCATTATCTCTGCATAATTCAAATAATTGATAGGATCTTTAGGATTCAGTTTTATTGCCATATTCGCTTGCTTTATGGCTTCCTCATACTCGCCTAATTTTTTTAATGCAAATCCTTTAACATTATGATAATCAGGATATTTTGGATTCAGTTCAATTGCGGCATCAAATTCCTTTATTGCTTCCTCATACCTTCCTGATTTAAATAATGCAATTCCTTTATTATTATGATAATCAGGATATTTTGGATTCAGTTCAATTGCGGCATTGTATTCCTTTATGGCTTCCTCATACCTTCCTAAGCTTTCTAATGCAATTCCTTTATTATTATGATAATCAGGATCTTTTGGATCCAGTTCAATTGCGGCATCAAATTCCTTTATTGCTTCCTCATACCTTCCTGATTTAAATAATGCAATTCCTTTATTATAATGATAATCAGGATCTTTTGGATTCAGTTCAATTGCGGCATTGTATTCCTTTATGGCTTCCTCATACCTTCCTAAGCTTTCTAATGCAATTCCTTTATTATTATGATAATCAGGATCTTTTGGATTCAGTTCAATTGCGGCATCAAATTCCTTTATTGCTTCCTCATACCTTCCTGATTCAAGTAAATCCAATCCCTTGCTAACCTTCATATTTTCTATCTCATTTTCACTCAATATTATCCCCAAACATTTTATTCTAATTTATTTTATAAAGATTTCTAACTCTTCTTTAAAATAAATTCAACATTATTTTTCCTCTCATGCTGTTTTATTTTAAACTTTAAGGTGGGTTAATTGTATCACATATCAAATTCTTTGTCATTGTGTTTTTTTTCAGCATGAGTTAATGATGATATACAAGACCGGTTTCCTGAATCATGTAATTTATTTTTTTTATTATCCAACACATGAGTCTTTGTAGGCTTGAGAAATATATCCACATGATCCATTTTCCGTCAATGGAATGTATGTGCTTACATTTATTCTCCTCAATTCTATTCATCTCTGTTGCACCTCAATATATTAAAGTGAATCTCATAAAAATGTAGGGGATCTAAATGTATGGGATCTTTTTCACATTGATCTTCTCATGGAGAATTTTGGAAACTTTTCCTCAATTGTCATATAATGTAATCTCAGCTTCTTTCTTCTCAAATTTTTCCCTGAATGATAGATCATTCATGAATTTCCCAATGGATTCACCTGAAGAAATGTAATCAATGGATGAATGCTTTTTCCATTCATTGTGATAAGTGAATGCCTTTACAATGGCAATGGAAACATGATGGAAATCCATGGACAAATTTTGTCAGATACAGTATTTCCTGATTGAGTTATGGAAGGACTCATTATGTTTATTATCCTCCGAGGTATGTTTCTCCACTGTTATGAAATTACAAAAATTATCATATATTGCATAGAGCCTGTAGATGTAGCCACAAATATACGGAAATAGGGAAAACTCACCACAAATTGTCACAAAATCACACCACCACACATGGCCTTCTTAATCAAAAGTTTAAATTTTAATAGAGTGTTTTTTATTTAAACCTAATGATGCAATTCTGTCTGATGATTTTTATTAAACATTAAAAATATATCAACCAAAACACGTGATAAACCATACACACTGAAAAATTTACATTGTATTTAATTAAGATATCATAAAATATACCAGAAAAAATGAAAGTTCTAAAAAGAATTATAAATAGGAATTTAATTCACTTAAGACTGTGAATTCATATGGCACGAATGCATACTAGAAAGAAAGGGAAATCTGGATCAAGAAAGTCTTTTTATGATAAGCCCCATAACTGGGTGCAGCAGAGTCCAAAAGAGATTGAAGAGATAGTAGTACAAATGAGGAGAAATGGAATGTCAAAATCCCTGATAGGTATAAAACTCAGGGATCTTTATGGAATTCCTAAAACCAAAGTTGTAATTCATAAAAAAATAGGTACAATCATAGAGGAAAATGGACTTCAGGAGAGCATACCTGAAGACTTAATGAACCTTATAAACAAGTATAAAAGGGCACAGATTCACCTTGAAAAGAATAAAAACGATCTCCATAATGAAAGAAAGGTAAAACTTATAATGTCAAGAATCTTAAGATTATCCCGATATTATAGGGAGAGAGGTTATTTGCCAGAAGGATGGGAACTCAGCAAAGTCCTATGATTGAAAATTTAATTAATGATGAATTTAAACAGGATCTTACTAAGGCCCTTGAATTTTTGGACAGATATGACTATTTTAGAGTTCTCACCCATTATGATGGAGATGGAACAAGTGCTGCGGTAATACTTTCAAATTTACTTTTAAATAAAAAAAAGAAGTTTCATCTTGGTTTTATCAAAGAATTATCAAAGGAACCTTTTATTGAAAGATATAAGGAGGAATGGGATCTACCACTGATATTATGTGATGCGGGTTCAGATCAGGTAAAATTTCTGGAAGAAAATAATGACATATTGGTGTTAGACCATCATTTTTTTGAAAAGGGAAATGAAAAGGAGAATATTATAAATATAAATGCAAGAAATTATAGCATAAATGGAACAACGGAAGCATGTGGAGCGACAATGGCGTATATTTTTTCTCTGTTTGTAGATGAGAAAAAAAATAGCAAAATGTTACCATTTATGATGTCAGGAGCCATAGCAGATAAACAAGATCTTGGAGGTTTTAAGGGATTAAACAAATCGTTAATTGATAACTATGGAATTTATATAAATAGGAAGCATAGGTTAAATCTTGATGATATCCCTCTAAAAGATTCAATTTTATATTCTTCCGAACCTTTCTTTTTAGGGCTTACCGGCGAGAATAAAGGAACCATGGAATTTATTAAAAAATTAAATCTTGATCCAGAAAAAAAGATTTCAGAATTAAGTGAAGATGAATTATCCACTCTTGCAAAGTCACTTTATGTAAAACTTATAGAACAAAAATGTCAATCAGAGGCAATTTCTACAATCGAAATTGATGATTATGTTACTGATACTGGAGTATATGTATATCAGCTTTCAAGAATAATTGATTCTTGTGCTAAACTTGGGGAAAACGGTCTGCCAGTTGAAAAATATTTAGGAAAGTACGAAAACATAAAATTGGATGATGAAATGATACAGATTAAAAAAAGGTATGAAACAAAAATAATAGATTATATAAATAGATCGTACAAAATGATAGATAAATTGAAAAACGTACAATTTTTTTATACTCCTGAGAATGAAATGGCGGGATCAATTTCAGGAATTCTTGCGCTTTATCTTGCAGACCAAAAAAGGCCAATTTTTGGATTTAATGTTGGGGATGAAACAACACTTATATCCTCTCGGGGAAACAGGAGACTTGTGGAAAAAGGACTTAATCTTTCGGCTGTGATGAGAGAGGCAACTCAAAAATTTAATGGAACAGGAGGTGGCCATGACATAGCTGCAGGAGGGTCCATTAAGAGAGGTATGGAAAGACAATTCATTGAATATGTGGATGAGCTCGTGGGTAAACAAATTTTAATTAGAGAAAAGTTTTAAAAATATGAAAACATAATTAATTGAATGCCCAGGTTAGGTGTATATTCAAGGGACTTTAAGTTCTATTATGAGATAATAATAGCCCTTAAAAAATGGAATATACCATTCGTTTCTATAGATCCAAATGATAAGGTCCCAGAAGATGTGCCTGTAATTTTGAGTAGTGAGGATGATGGAATTGAATTTTCTTTTCAGATAAGGGAAAAGGACCCTGAGAAATGTCTTAGATTGTCGTTTCCATATTTTTTTAAAAAAACATATTTTGAACATTTAGTAGTTGGAATAGATCCTGGCCCAAAACCAGGTGTAGCAGTTGTTGCCGATGGAATTGTTACAGAAGCCAGAGAGTGTAATTCAGTAGAGGACACAGGTATAACAGTTAAAAAAATACTTTCTGATTATAGATATAAAGATGCTATTGTAAGGATTGGAAATGGAGATAAACCCAATTTGGAAAAACTACTTTTAATTCTTGATGGAAACAGATTGGAGATTATAAATGAGAGGGGAACAAGCCAGCCACATAAAACCCATGATAATGCCCTATCTGCTGCAAGGATTGCCCAGATTGAAAAATTTCAGATGCAAGGACCCTCTGCAAGAAATAATAGAAGGACTCTTATAGAAGAAGAATTCACTACGATTTATTATTTTTTTAAAAAAACTTTTTATTAATTTTTCTTTCTGGATGCCCATTTTGGTCTTCCACCAGTAACAGTTCTTCTGCGTCCAGCTCCAACTGCTAGTAATACCATGAATACAATAACAACACCCGCAACATAGTATATCCAAGTATAATTTGGAGGATTTCCCACATATAGAGTTGATGAATAACTTAATGAGACTGTGTTTGAAAATATTGTGCCATTTATTAACTTAACAGAGATTTCATTTGTTCCCGGATTAAAGATGCTTTCTGGCAATGTTATTGATACAATCTGAGTTGAGTAAGGAGGTAATGAGGAAATTGTTTTTTCACCCTGTGGAGCTCCATTAACGTAAAACTCTACAGATAAATTATGGTCTGTATCTCCGCCACCATTTTTCAACAGTGCATAAATAGTTACTGGATAGCACACTTCTATTGAAAAATATGCGGTAGAATAAAATGGAGAAGAGCCTTTAAAGGCAACAGCTATGATCCCGCCCTGAATGTATTGTCCCTCAATAATAGGGGCTGAAACATTTAATGAGACATTTGAAGAATGGCTGTTTAAATGGTGCTGGAAATTCATTCCTGTTCCATTATCTGCTGATAGGAACATTGTAACTGTATAATTAGAATAACCAGGTGACATTATTGCATGAACTTGGAATTTTTCTCCCGTATAAACAGAGAATGGATGAAGAACAGAAACTGAAAATTGAGAGTTTGATGAGTATGCAATTTCATCACTTCTGGAATTTACTTTAGATACGCCATGACCATATGATATTCCTGAAACAAATATTGCAGATGCAATGATTATTATAATAAGAACTGTAATTTTAGAATTGTGTTTCATCTATTTCTTCCTCCTGCCCTTAATAGCGATCACTGCAAGACCTCCTATCACGGCCACCATAATTATGATTACCCCGTATAGTAATGTATCAATTGGTGCTCCCGTATAATTTGATATTATGTTATTTCCTCTTGGATATGCTATTACTCCAGGGGCACCAGGAGTCACCAATGTAAGGTTTAAAGTTTTCATGTAAGATGTGTTCTGTATAACTGTTCCCTCCATTGTAAAAACAAGTGAAGAACTGAATACTGATGAATTTGGTATAAGAAGAAGATTAATTGTTACGGACTCCTGGAAATTAAGATTGATTTCTGTTATATTCTTTCCATTCAACTGGGTTAGGATCTTCCATCCGAAATCCTTTGAGATTTTAGATAGATTGAGTATTGAAATATTTATTGTCTCATTTGTGTTTCCTGTGTTTGTTGCCTTAACATAAAAGAGCCCGTTCCCTCCGTTATATATAATGCTTGATTGTGATGTGGACAGAGATACACCATATTGTTTTATAATGTTTACTTTAATATAAACAGTTTGATTTCCTCCACTGTATTTTACATTAATAGGTATAAGGTTCAAACCTGCAGGAACCACACTCATGTCTTCTACGGATACATTAAGATTGATTGATCCGTTGATATCAATCTTGGCAGTGCTAGAAGGTGTGAAACTTATTTTCCAAGTACTGTTTTCTGAACTCAAATTAAAGCTGGTATTCTCATTCAATCTGTTGATCAAAGTTAAATATGTTTTGAAACCTCCATATTCCCTAATGTTGAAAACCTGGCCCTGGGTAACATTTACGTTTCCGAAAACTTCCTTTCTTAGATCTAGCTGTACAGCAACGTATGATCCCACGAATGTTGTTTCTCCAGCAACATATCCATAGGTAGTATTGTAATTGTTAACACTAAAACTACCTGTAATGGATGATACAAATGTATAGTTACTATGAGGTAGCTTTATCTCATTGCCCCCTGACCTAAATCTTCCAAAGAAATTGCTGGAAGTAACGTTCACATAGTTGTTCACAATATTCTTACCTATACTTGTTGTCAATTGAACAAGACCCGAAGGTACTAATGTTAAGTTTTCAAATGAATAATTCAGGAAATATCCAATTGTGAAGGTTCCGGTATATGCATATTGATAATCTATTGAATATGCATAAATTGAGTAGGTTCCATTGTTTATTTCTGTAGAAAATTGACCTGAAGAATCAGTAGTTCCATTCATTACAGGATAACCGTTCTTGAAAATACACAATGAGCTAATGCCTGTTTCATTAAAGTTGTTGACTTTGAATTCAATTGTTGTTCTAAACTGGCTTATTCTTAGAGGCATATAGTAATTTATATTAGATTGCAAGGAATAATTTTCCTCCCCTCTTATCTTGTATTCGCCTGTAGCATTAACATAATTTTCAAAGTAAAGAACCTTATAATTTCCAGATGGAAGTACTATTGAATTGGAAGATGTATTGAATCCAACTCCGCTGTCAGAAATTATTTCATAATCACCATGAGAAAATTCATTGTTGGCCACTGATATATTAAGATAATAGGATTTTTCCAATACAGGCACATAAGACATATTAGCTAAAACATTTAACTTTGTTATTGATGCCCCTGTTATATTATATGCATACACAGTGTAAAATCCTGGACTTATCTCAGTGGTATTTTTTACACTTACACCTGTAGTGTTGTAAATTGAATAATTAACATTTCCGTTAATTGAAAGACTAACTTTGGGGACATAACTTAAGTTTATGAAAATGTGAGATGATGTGTTTATGTAAAGCAGATTATTATATGATAATACGTATTGATTGCCTCCGAACAATTTCATGTAATATGCTCCCTCTGGTGCTGTGAATGTTATGGATCCATTAACTATATCAAAGGATACATTCTCTTTTGAAATTAATCTGATTTTTCCATCCAACCTTTCTACACTCATTGTGGGTATGAAATTAAGTGTTACTTTTCCTGTAGGTATATTTGGATTTAGATATTTTGTGCTTGAAAGTTGTTCATTTGGAGATTCAAATCCTCCTGCTATTGACTTTACATAGTATCCAGAGTAAACTGATGTCTGAGTGATGATATTAGCATATCCGTTTACCACAGGAACTGCAAAATTAATTCCCTCCACTGAATTCACAATTACTATACCGTTGTGATATTCATTTTTAGAAGTTTCAACTGAGCCAAAATTGTTGTTAAAAACTCCTATTACTTTTGATACTGAACTTACATAGCCAAGGTTAACTGTAACATTTTTGTCTAATAATATACTTGTGTATGAACTTGAATAGTTTCCCAGGTAGCTTGTCGACGAATAAATTTCATAGGAGTTTCCATATGTTTCCATCACTGAGTACATTTCAGACCCATTGAATGGTATTAAAATATTAGATGATGAAGATACAATTGAAGTGTAGCCTGTGAAATTCATGAATTTCTGATTATTTGATAATATATTTATAGAGTACATTTTTTCTACACTCAAATTTAATATGGTAGAATGGTTAAACACAAAGGAACTTGATAAACCGTAACCATCATTTGAGTAATAAACAGTGTAATATCCCAATGGAAGTATTGAACTACCAGTTCCATTTTTTATGGTCAAGTTATAATTCTTGTTTATTATTCCATCTTCCAGCAGTCTTACCATTCCATTGTTGAAACCATTTATATTAAGAGTTAGTTTTGCTCCTACAGTTAGATTAAGATCTAAACTGTTATTTGAGCCATATGATGTAATAGTAAGAGTTGTTATATTACTTACAAGATTGCCATATCTGGAATAAACTGTATATGTACCAGGCCTTAAGCCAAGAATGTATTGGCCATCTTTTTCTGTTTTATATTCACCATTATTGATAAATATTGTGGCATTATTAACTGGATTGTTAAATTCAGAAACTGACACTTCAACCTTTGGTATCTTTATTGTTATATTATTTGTAGATAATATTGAAGATACTGTTATGTTTCCAACGTTACTGTATTTTACTCCACTAAGATTAAATGATGCATTGTAAGAACCCAATGGAATTCCGCTAATTGAGAAATTTCCATTTCTTACAATCCCGTAATGTTCTCCTGTAGATGTATTAACGCATATGGTTCCATTTAATGCGTTATCTGTAATTGTTCCATTTTCTGTTGGTATTTTCATTGAAACAGTACCGTTTGAGTAATAATTTTTTAGTGCCAGGTTCTTAACAACGTAAAACTGAGGGAGACCGGTGGTCACATTAATACTTAGATCTTTACGCTCCGCCTGGCTTCTTGATATGTAGATGTTTGTACTGTTCAATTTTATACGTCCTTCCAGATTTGCCTGTTGCAAGTTTCCATATGAAAACACAAGAGTATCATTACCCGGAAGTCCAGTTATGTTATAGTAACCATTTTGATTTGTTAAAACTGTCTGATGAGGAACACCGTATTGATCCAGAATTGTAACTCTAATTCCAGGAACAGGATTTCCATTTTTATCTGTAACCTGTCCCTCAACAATAGCCCCGGGGAAATACCTCAATATTGGATCGTTAACTGTATATATATCAGCAAGGGTTGGGAAAATAACAGCAGTACCATTTTTCTCTTCTTGAAGTTTGTACGCTTCATTTAATGGTTTTAAAACGAAATTGTTTTCATGATTCGTGATGTTGCTGTAAGGATTGTAAGGTATTGCTGCATAACAAACTTCAAAATTGCTCATGTTGTAAGCAGGCTCTATGGGATATTGGTTTGTTCCATAAGTGTACCCAGGAATTCCGTTTGTTTGACCAACTGCACCTGGAGGTAAGCCAACAACTGCACGATATATTGTAGTGTTATAGAATGCCGGCGTGTATGATATTTCATAGGATATGGGAACAACATCCGCAGGAGTGTCGTTTAAAGGAAAAGTACCGTTTGCAGTAACTGCGAAAACATTATAATAATCATAAGGAACAACAGCACCATCAGAGGCCGTATAACTTGGCTGATCTGTTAAGTACGCTGGAGCGTAAAATATTCCAGTATCCAATCCAGAGACTGGTAAAAGATTGTGGTCTACCCCGATATATTGTATACTGTATCCGGTTACCTCCTGAAGAGCCTGATAGAAATTTATAAGTTTGTTCAGACTCATCTTAGATGCAAACTGACCTTTTAAAAGTGCAAAATAAGCATTTTGAGCTGAAATTCCTGGTATAAATTTGCCATATACAGATGAGTTATCCAATATCCATGATCTGTATGAAAGCGGGTTTGAGTATATCTGATTTACCAGATTCAGTTCAGAACTATTCATATATTGTAACATAACTGAAGCAACAGAACCTGGCAATAACCCATTATTCTCCTCATATTCCGCCTGAAGTAACCTTGCTGAAAACAGAGCTATTATCTGACTTTCATTTGTTGACAGCAATACCTGTCCTGCTACCTGATATGCCTGCTGAAAATCATCAGCAACGGTGGGGTGCTTTCCCTGACATAACTCCTCAAATCCATAATCCCACCAACTTACATATGCTGGTTTTTCGTTAATAGGTATTCCTGATTGCTGTGTAGATAGCCAGGAAAATGACATTGCAATTGGACTTGAAGAATTCACCACAAGTGATCCGGTTTCTCCGAAATATGTGTCGTTGTTTGGATTAAAGGAGCCGTTCTGGGCAAAAGAAGGTAGTGAATTGTACACCTGCCTATTGTAGTGTGCTGCGGAATTTGCAGGAACAGCAGCAGATACATCGCTTAATCCTGATGGTATTAACAAAGCTCCAACCAACAATAACACAAATACTATCTGTAGCCACCTTATATTTCCCTTTAATCCGGCCTGTCTGCGATAAAGTTTTTTAACACCAGATGCCGCCGCTGTATCGTCCATTTTTACGATTCTGGCAATATAGACTATTAAAGCACCACCAAGTATTGCATAAGCAGGAGCCGCTGTAATATTAAATCTTGCCGCTGCAAAACTCATATATATTGATACCAATGAAAAGACAAGCAGAAATAGTAAACCATCATCCTTCTTTCTGAAGAACTCATAAACAACAAGAACTATGCCTCCAACACCTAATAAGAATTGTGCTACACCAAATCCTGCAATATACTCACCAAGAGGTGGAGCCTGCGCTTCAGCAATAGTTGAGTATACCCTTGTTTTTATGAAATATCCTTCTCCGCTAATTATTTCAAAGAAAATGTGATGAGCAAAAACATCTAAAAATGAAAGACTTACAATTGTTACTATTGCTATTACAGGTACAGATATTATCCAAGGCTTTCTACCTATAATGCTCAATAATGCGGATACAAAAATCAGTCCAAGTCCAATTATAAGAGGAGGTATGTACCATATACTTGGTGCATTATCTGCCGCATAATAGTAATAACCTCCCATTGCAAATGCTAGAAAAACAAAAATTGTTGATATGTAAAGAAGGTGAGCGTTGCTCTTTGAAAGGAATAGATTTGCAACAAGTTGTACCACAACGTAAATTGTTATGATTGCCAGAATATACGCATGACCCTGCCAGGAGAGCATTAGGGCCCCATAAGATGCTCCGGCAAGAAGGGCATAATATGTAGTTCTTTTATTCCTTCTATAGAATTTTAAAAGAGAACTTTTATAACCTCTTAGATTAAAAATTGATCCTTCAATGACTCTGTCTTTTTTAGCAAACCGTACAGCTCTTTCAAAGAAATAAATAGCAAAAAATGCGAATATCAGTTCAGGAGTGTGCATCCTCCCATCCGTTAAAATTCCGGAGGTTAGATTGCTTGGCATTAAGGTATAAAGGATAGCTCCTATCATACCACCTTTTTTACCAATTATATCTTTACCCAGCAAATAAACAGGAATAATTAAGAGTGCACCAAAAACGGCATCGAATTCATTAAACGCATAATATGCTGCTTTAAGAGCACCGCCAAATAGGGGTGCTGTGATCTCAGCAACAAATGCCAGCATCCAGTGGAAGAATGGATTCCTGGGATTGTGAGATCCTATTGGATAGTTGATATTTGTTGTGTATAAAAGAGTTGAGTGATGAGTTATTATATATTGTAAAAATATATAATTAAAATAAGGATCACTACCTCCTGAAAAATTTGGTGCCCCGTCTATAAATGCCTGGCCCCAAATATAGAAATTTGACAGGAACAGGTAGATGGAGATCAGGATGAACAAGCCAACCAGCTCCCAGTTCTTAACAAACCAAAATCTGGCTTTTCTCAATGTAGTTTCGAAATTACTTTCCATCTGCATTTACCAATCCGCCTAATGAAATTTACCTATAATAATGTTATACGTTTAAGTTGAAAAACTGAAAAAGGATATATTATTACATTAAATAATGTAAGGTGGAGTTATTTAATGAGTTTAATGGAAAGACAATTCTCATAACTGGAGGAGATTCAGGACTTGGATTAGAAACTGCAAAACTTTTTGGTTCCTTTGGTTCAAAAATACATATAACAGGAAGGAACGTTGAAAAGTTAAAAAGCGCTAAGAAATTAATTGAGGATTCTGGAGCAGAATGCTTCATCTGGTCTCACGATATAAGAGATTTTGAAACCGTTCAAAAGCACATAAAGGAAATGTTCCAGATTTCTTATTTAGATTATTTGTTAAACAATGCAGCTGGTAATTTCATCTCGAGAACAGAAGATCTGTCAATAAATGCATTCAATGCCGTAATAGGAATAGTATTGAATGGTGCAATAAATGTAACTCTGGAAATTGGGAAAAGATGGATAATGGATGGCAAGAGGGGGAGTATAGTAAATGTTCTTGCCACATATTATGATACTGGTTCAGGGTATGTTGTTCCTTCAGCTGTTGCAAAGTCGGGACTTGGAACATTTACCAAAAGTCTTGCAGGGGAATGGGGTTTTAAAGGCATAAGGATAAACGGTATAGCACCAGGACCCTTCCGAACAGAGGGAGCTTGGAAAAACTTAATTCCTTCAGAAAAGTTTGAAAAAAGATTAATAGAGAGAAATCCGTCCGGACGCCTTTCTTCGCCAAGAGAAATATCAATGCTCATTGCATTTTTATTTTCAGAGATGGCCTCATACGTAAATGGTGCAATATTAAGGGCTGATGGGGGAGAGACCCCTTTTATCAGCGGTGAATTCAATGAACTTAAAGAAATAACAGATGAAGAATGGAAAAAATTGAAGGAGATGAGAAATAGATGACAACTGTAAGTATTAGAGGGTGGGAAGCAAATATAAAATTCTCTTCAGCACATTTTATCCCAGGGCATAATAAATGTAAAAGATTGCACGGACACGACTACGCAGTAGATATTACAATTTCTGGAGAAATTTCCAATGGTATGGTGTATGACTTTGTTGAATTAAAGAGAATATTAAGGGAAATTGTTGAATATTATGATCATAAACTTATTCTTCCCAAAAGATCCAGGGACATGAAATTTTATCAATTTGAGGAGAGCGTAAAGATAAACTACGAAGAGGGAGAGATTATCTTACCATTAAAATTTGTTGCATGGAGTGATGTTGAGCACACCTCAAGCGAAGAAATGATAGAGGAAATTCTGCAGAAAACCTTACAGAATATTGATAAGAAAGGAATTGAAAAACTTTCAATGTCGTTGTGGGAGGGCCCTGGACAATATTCATCTGTGGAGAAAATACTATGAACACTCTAATTGTGTTTTCTGGAGGACTTGACTCATCCACGTTGCTCTCATATTCAATTAAAAGAGGTGACAGGGTTTTCCTCCTAAGTTTTAATTATGGACAGAGGCACAGAAAAGAAATGATTTCATCTGAGACCATAGCAAAATTTTACGGTGTTAAAAGGGATGTTTTCAACATTGATTTGAGAAAGATAGGAAATAGTTCATTAACATCAGAGATAGATGTAGAGGAGGGGAAAACAGAAAGAACTGAGATACCAAACACATATGTACCTTCAAGGAACATAATTTTTTTGGCTATTGCATCTGCCTATGCGGAATTGACAGGTTCAAATAACATAATGATAGGCGTGAATTCAGTTGATTTTTCAGGTTATCCTGATTGTAGGCCAGATTTCATATCTGCAATGGAAAATGCATTGAGAATTGGTACAAGATTGGGACAGAATAATAAATTAACAATAGAGGCCCCTCTTCAATATTTAACTAAGGCAAAAATCATTGAAATGGGAGTGTCGTTAAAAACACCCTACAATCTAACTTGGTCATGTTACAATGGTGGAGATAAGGCCTGTGGTAAGTGTGATTCTTGTCTTTTAAGACTTAAAGGTTTCCTTGAAGCAGGATATGATGATCCCATTGAATATGAAAAATACCCTGACTTCTATATGAATGAAAAAAAGAATCTTAAAAAATTAACTTATTTGGAAAGGAATTGATCTACCTTTCCTGCATTGTTTTTAACAGATTCAACGGTTTTGTTCCAAAGAGCTTTTTCTTCTTCAGTGAATTCCAGATCATAAATGTGTTCAACGCCATCCTTTCCAATTTTTATTGGTAAACCTATGAACAGCCCCTTTGCACCATAGTGAGCGGCCTTTTTCTCATCCACATAGGCTGCGCATGGAATCACCCGCTTCTTATCTTTTATAATTGATTCCACCATTGCAGTTATTGAAATTCCAGGTGCGTAATATGCACTTCCTGTTTTAAGATAGTCAACTATCTCCCCTCCTCCGAATCTTGTTCTTTTCACTATCTGATCTATTTTCTCCTTGCTTAATAGACTGCTGATTGGTATCCCCGATACAGATGAATACCTGATAAAGGGAACCATGTCATCTCCATGACCTCCTATTACAAAGGCATTCACATCCTCAACGGAAACTCCCAGTTCCATAGCGAGAAATGTTCTGAATCTTGAACTATCCAAAGATCCGCCCAGACCCATTATCTTTTTTGGGTCTGTTCCAGTAACTTTGTAAAATGCATATGCCATTGTATCTGCGGGATTTGAAACCATTACTATTTTTGATTCTGGTGAATATTTTTTAACATTCTGTGCCACTTCCTTTATAATCATTACATTCTTTTCCAGAAGATCATCTCTGCTCATTCCAGGTTTTCTTGCAAGTCCTGCGGTTATAACAATAACTTCTGAACCTTTAAGATTTTCATATTTTGATGGAACCGTTGTTGTAAACCCCTGAACGTGGACATCTGAACCCCAGTGTGGAGTTCCCTCCAATATGTCAAGTCCAATCCCCTCTGGCTTTCCATCTATAACATCGAATAGATATATGTCTCCAAGTTCTTTCAGTGCCAGAAACTGAGCAACTGTGGCTCCCACATTTCCTGAACCTATAACTGATATTTTAGGTCTCATGGTACCTAATTTCATCTTTGATTATATTTTTAATCTACAAATTTATTTTTTTAAATATTAAGCAATCTTTTGCAATATCTCATTGAGATTTTTAGTTTTTCTGGATAATTTTGCATACTTCCCACACTTATCCATTCATTTTTTTTAATTATTTTATATGTATAGTTTATACCATTTTTTATTCCGCTATCCATCACCTCTGTCCATTCAGTTTTACTATCAAAATAATTGAAAATTTCATGACTGCTTAAGTATACGGCCGCAAGTCCATAACTGGACATTGGAATGGCTGGTTTTTCCTTCATTTCCAGAACTAATCTGTTTGCAGAATTTATTTTTACATTTCCATATTTTTTGGGGTTTTTTGTTCTGAATATGAATACCAGATTTGTATCTATATTTGACATCTCTCTGTATTTATCCCTATCAAACATTATGCCGTCTCCAGCATTCAGTATGAACATAGAGCCTGAAACGAATTCTTCTGCCAATTTTACAGCATCAGCAAAACCTTTTTTTTCCAGCTGAAAAATCAGCTCTGCCTCCGGGTGCTCCCTTCTTATGTATGAAAGAAACACATCATCATTTGGATCTGTGATAATGCAGTATTTTTCTATGCCTGAATATCTTAATCTGTCTATTACCATTGATATAACAGGCCTCATTTTTATTTTTTCCTCAACAATATCATAAAGTGGTAGCATTTCCTTTCTTAATTTTCCATCCAGACCTGATCTGCTACCAAGCCCTGCAGCAGTTATGACACCCTTCAATTGAAATCACCTTTTAAGTAATCGATAACCATGAATATGATGTAAAGTCCAGGAAAAATATAGAAACCTAATACCATCCCTAGTATGGCAGGTAGAATTTCAAATTCTGAACTTACATTTAATAAGGCCATTATATGAGACTGATTTAATGATATTGCAAATGAAACTATTGCAAGAACGCCCCCTATTCCTACCAATAGTCTTTTTTTTATTTTTAATATCAAGATAGAGAATAATAAAATAATAAAAATGGCTATTATTGTTAATAATGAAAGTATAAGAGGAACTTTTTTAAAAATATAAAGATCAAAACCTCCTATGGATAAGCATATGGCTGAAAGAATCATAAGAATTCCATATTTTTCAATTCTCACATACAGTAATTTAAAATTAACTTAAACATTTTATGAAAAATAATATATTTCATGGAGATTACATTACAGGATAATTATGTTAAATGGTGCTGTAGAAAAAATGATCGCTGGCAAATGGATAGCAGGTCCCACGGAAGAGGATGCCATAGAGAGAGGGGAGAGATTCAAAAAACTTGGAATTGGTGCAATTTTAAACTACCTGGGCGAAGCTTTCACTGACCAGTCAGATATAGATGATGCAGTAAACAGTTATCTAAAGATCATAGACAAAATAGAGAATGGTGATGACAAAATGCAGATTTCAGTTAAACCTACACAAATTGGTCTTGCTTTAAACAAAGAAATTACACTGAAAAATCTTTTGAAAATAATAGAAAAGGCCAAAGAAAAAAACATATTTGTATGGATTGACATGGAGGAATCCAATTACGTTGACAGTACAATTGAGATTTATCTAGAAGCTCTAAAGTCTTACAAAGAAACTGGATTATGCATGCAAGCATATCTGAAAAGAACCTACGATGATGTCGTGAAAGTTTCTTCCAACGGAGGAGTTATAAGACTTGTCAAGGGTGCGTATACGGAGAGCGAGGAAATAGCTTTTAAGAACAAAGATGAAATAAATAAAAATTACATAAAAATATTGGAGCTGTTATTTGAAAAATCAGAGAGATTCATGGTTGCGAGCCACGATGAGTTAATGATTGAAAAGGCAAGAGAATTAAGTAAGAAAACAGGCAAAAAAATATGGTTTGGTATGCTTAATGGAATAAGAAATGAGTATCTGATAAAATTAAAAGATGAAGGAGAAACAACATTCTCATACATACCCTATGGAAGAAGATGGATTCAATATTCGTACAGAAGAATGCAAGAAGCAGGCCACATTAGCCTTATAATGAAATCACTGCTTCATAGCAAGAAGATTTAGTCAATTGACTAACCAATATTCGTCAAATTTTTATATGATTTCCTTTTTTACTTTTTAATGGATATAGAAGAGAAAATTGCAGGTGAAATTGTTCTTTCGGATTTTCCTGGAGAAACTCTTAGGAAGTGGAGACTTGAATTCGGAATTTCCCCTGCAGATCTGAGCAAAAAAATGGCAGTTCCCTTATCTATGATACTTGATTATGAGAAGGAGAGAAGAAAATCCCCCGGCATTAAAACCATAAGAAAGTTTGTAAAGGCAATGGTGAGCATTGACATGGAAAAGGGAGGAATTATAACAAGGAGATATAGTTCGGGAATGCCCTATGAGGCACTTCTTGATATAAAGGATTATGACAGGGATATAGGTTTAAAAACCATAATAAACAGAGTGAGAGGTGTTGTGGTATCTAAGGCTGACGTCAACAGATACATAAGAGGATATACCATCGTTGACGGAATAAAGGCCATTCTCACATTCTCCTACTCAGAGTATAGCTTACTTTATGGGTGGTCAAGCCAGAGGGTTATATTTTTCACTGAGGTTAAAATGGGAAGGAGCCCCATGATAGCCATAAGAGTGCATCCCTTGAAGCCCGCTGCAGTGGTCTACGTACAGGCAGATAAGACAGATGAGCTTGCAATACGCATATCAGAAATTGAAAACATTCCTCTCATAACAACTGATATGGATGTTCAAACAATTGTGAAGAATCTTTCCACAATTAAATGATAATTTATGGAAAAATTTTATTTATTATATATTCAGGGGTGAATTCAACAATATCATTTGGTGACTGGCCAATCCCAAGAAAGTATATCGGAACACCTATTTCATTGGCAACTGTGAATATAGAACCGCCCCTAGCATCTGTGTCAAGCTTGTTAAAAACTATTCCTGAATAATTTATGTGTTTTTTGAATGTTTTTGCCTGTTCCACCGCATCTGAAGCAGCAATTGCATCTAGAACCATCAAAACCATATCTGGATTGGCAACCCTTTTAATTTTATTCATCTCATCGATAAGATTCCTGTTTGAATGCATCCTTCCAGCTGTGTCAATTATTACAAAATCTATGTTTCTCGCCTTGGCATGCTCTATTGCATCATATGCAATTGAAGATGGATCACTTCCTGGTTTCTGAAATATTACACGTGTTCCTGTCTCCTCTCCAAGATATTTAATCTGGTCGATTGCACCTGCCCTGAATGTGTCAGATGCAGCTATCACTGTACTTTTGCCATGTTCTTTCAAATATCTGGAAAGCTTTGAAACTGTTGTAGTTTTTCCTGTACCATTTATTCCCACGAGCATGATCACATAAGGTTTTTTTGAAACATCATAAATCTTTGAATTTGGAACAACCTTTTCAAGAATTTCAAAAAGTATATCTTTGATTGACTTTATTGCAACTTCTCTTGACAATTTTTTTATGTTTGCGTTTCTTTTGCGTAATTTTTCCACGATTTCCTCAGCTGTTTCAAATGATACATCGGATTCCAGAAGAACCTCAAAGAACTCATCAGAGAGCTCCTGAAGGCTTGTCAGATCCTTACCTTTGAATATCTTTGCCAGCTTTTCCTTCAGAGACATTTGTAGAAGACACCCTATTTATCTCAGAAATCATGCTGTTGTACCTTTTTATTGCATCCATCCTTTGCATATTCAACTTTTCAATGCTTTTTCTCAGTTCATCAATATGTTTTTTCAATCTTTCGATTGTCTTTTCCTTTTCTTCCTCAATAAATATGTCAGAACCAATTGCCACTAGAGCATTATTGGTATTCTCTATTTTGCATTTTACAAATACCCCTCCACCAAGGGACATCATTGATTCCTTTGCCTCAGGTATATTTTTATCTTCCAAAACTGCAAGAGCTTTACCGTACTCCTCTATTCCCTGTGTTAAAAGACTGATCTGCCTCTCTGAAGTTGAAATGTAAGACTCCAGAAATTGGATCTGTTCTCCAATATCCATACTATTTTCCATCCTCTTTTCCTCCAAATATTGACCTGCTTAATTTTAGCGATTCTATTACTGGCATTGGTTCGCCTGTTAAATAACTTATGAGTGCACCACCACCAGTGGAAACATGATCTATGCTGGACATTAAATTGGTTTTTTCCAGGGCACTTATTGTGTGACCTCCTCCAGCAATTTTCATTGCCCTTGAGCGGGCAACCTCCTTCAAGAGCTCATAAGTTCCATAGCTATATTCTTTGATTTCATACATACCCATTGGACCGTTCATAAATATACCTTCGGCCTTTTCAATATAGGAAGAATATGTTGCCAAAGTTTCCACTCCAATATCCGCAACAATCTGATCCTCAGGAATATCTTCTGAAGCGGAAATTTTTTTCTCTGAGGGATTCAATATAAAATCTTCCGGTAAAATTATCCTTTCAGAAAAATTTTTCAAAATAGATCTGGCTTTCTCAATCAATTTTTCATAATTCTTGTTGTTTTTAATTATGAAATCTTTGTTCCTTTCTCCAATGTTTTTTCCCTTAGCCCAGTAAAATAAATTTGAGACCACTCCGCCAGTAAGAATTTTTTCAACAATATTCTTGCTCAGGAAGGATTCTGCAACTTTTATGGAATCTTCGATTTTAGCTCCTGCAAGAATTGCAATTTTCATCCCATCTATTTCATTCATGAATCTGTCAAGGTTAGATTTTTCTGTTCTTACGAGTTCACCCATTATATTAGGCATTACCCGGGTAAATCCAGTAAGGGTTGTTTGATTTCTATGAATTGCGGGGAATGCGTCATTCACAAAATATTCCGCATGTTTAGATAATTTTTTCACTATGTTTGTGGATTCCATTGTTTCATAATCAAAGGAATCCAGTGAAACTTCCTCTGAATAAAATCTTGTGTTTTCTAGCATCAGTATTTCTCCGGAATTCATAGACTCAATTTTTTTCAGTGCACTTGAATCGAAGAGAGAATCTGTAAATTCCACCTTCCTTCCTATTATGTGAGACAATTTTCTAGCATGAAGTTCAAGTGATGTAAAATCCTTCTTCCCAGGCCGGCTCTGGTGTGCCAAGATCACAACTTTTGAATTTCGTAATCTTCTAATTGTGTCCACATGTGATCTGAATCTTTCCTCGCTCATTATTTCACCCGTTAGGGGCTGAATAGGAGAATTAAGATCAAGTCTTAATAATACAGTTCTTTTATCAAGATCAAAATCATCAATAGAGAAGAAATCGCCCTCCCTGTTTTCCATAAGATCAGTATGCATTTTTTTATATTATTGTTTTGAAAGATTACATATGTTAATTTACGAAATAATAATCTTCCTAGTATGAAGGAAGAAAAGAGCTGTGGTATTATAATATTCAGAAGAAGAGGAGAGAAAATAGAATATCTTATACTAGAAAAAGTAAACATGGAATATGATTTTCCAAAGGGCCACGTTGAAAATGGTGAAGAAGATTTGGAAACAGCAAAAAGGGAAGTTGAAGAAGAAACCGGAATAAAAAATATGAGTATAATAGAGGGATTCAAAGAGATAATTGATTACAAATTCAACACGGAAAACGGTATGGTACACAAAACAGTTGTAATGTTTTTAGCCGAGGCTGATCAAAGGGTTACCATCTCAGGAGAACACAGAAATTTTAAATGGCTGGACAAAGATAGCGCAATAAATATGTTCAAATTTAGCCAGCAGAAATATTTAATAGAAAGAGCTTCTGAATTTTTAGAAAAGTACTATAAAAACAAAAAGTGATCTTAGTTTTTTAAAGCGTAATGTGTTATTAGGTGGTTAATATTTATACATTTAGGTGTTGTTTAAACAATGAATATATTCATGTAATTATTTATTATATAATCTATATTGTATAAAAATAAGACTTTATAAATTTCAAAACCAGAATAATAAGCCTTTATTTCTTTAATTAGGGAAAAGGAACATATTTATAAAAAGTTGGATCAAATAAAATATGTTAAAAAATTATTTTTTTCTAAAAGCAAGGGAGATAAGATATGCAACAACCACTATTCCAATGCCTACAAAAATCCCATAGAAATAATAGATTGTGCCTGGTATTTTTGAAAATGTAATTGTGGATGTTTCCTCTGAAAAATACATTGTTATATTAGCATTAGTGGCCGAAGTTGTGTATCCGGCAGGTGAAATTACTGTGTAGTTGTATGTTCCTGTTTCAACCAGGAAACCCACAAAGGAACTTGTGGTATTGTTGTACATCCCATTCAGATCTATTCCCCATTTTAGATTTGATGGAAGTCCTGATTCATAAAAAAGTATCCAGTTGTATGTATTATTTAGAAATTCGTAGGTATAGTTGTGATAACCATTTACTCCTCCAAATGTTCCACCAAATGAGATTATTGTGCTATTTGCTTCATATGCTGTTGAAGCCATTCCATAGAGCGCAGGATAAGCATTATTGGATATTGGTAGCCAGTTCTTCGTGCTGTAAGAAAATACCCATGATGAATTTACAGGCCCATTTTTATTCTGGCCTCCCGAAAGCAATGTGAAATTATTTTCAGAAAAATAGTTCAATGAAGCAAATGCCAGGGGGCCAGGTGAATTTGATGTCTGAATAACAGACCAGTGCAGAGTTTTAACATTGAGCAAATATGTATTGGACATGTATGTTCCGTTGTATCCACCATATAATAGAAGATTGCCATCAGGAAGCTGGGAAAGGGATGCTCCTGCCATTTTAGGAATCATTCCGGTCGTGTTAAGGAGAGCCCAAGATCCATCCTTAAACATCCATGTGCTATTGAAATAAGCTGATCCATTTTTACCTCCAAAGAGAACCACTCCCTGAAGCATGCTTGAATATGTACTTGCCGCAAATGCCAGCGAGGGAGGATGAATCTTAAGACCTTTTATTGGTGACCATGAGTATCCGGTAAAAACCCAAGTTTTATTGAAATAGGATGTTGAATTGAATCCGCCAAACAATATTATTTCATTGTCCCTTGCGGAATAAGCCATGGATTGTCCTGCCATGGGTTGCGGGCTCAATGTTGTTGAGAGTTTTGACCATGAACCATATGTGTATTCCCATGTTTGGTTGGAATACTCCATAACTGTCTTGTTTGATACATTTGCTGAATATTCACCACCAAACAATATTACAGTCTTTGAAGGTGTAAAACAGGATAGTGATGCGTTGCTAACAGATGCTGGAGCAGGGGTATTTGTGTAATTAACCCACTGATATTTGAAAACTGAAACGCTATAATTATATGATGACGAATAGGATTTTTCGCCTGTAATTCTCGTCCCGTAATTTATTTCCTTTACTGCATTACCCTGAAATGCAGGAAGGGCAAGCATCAAGAAAGCCATTATTATGACTAAAAATACTGTTATTTTAGCAATCTTATGATCAGGGAATTTTTTACGCATACTCAGGAATTATAATTTCATTTATAAACATTCCAATAATTCAAAGCCCTCTGCTTTCTTTCCATTTTGTTTTTGGAAGGATCACATTTCTCAGTTTTTCTGCCTTTTCACTGTATTTTTCTATGGATTCAAAAATTCTGGATATCTCTTCCCTCAGGTTTCCCTTTGGAACATACCCCAGAGCTTTCAATTTTTCATGTTCCGGATTATAATAATGCTCATCGGCCTCAACCCTTGGATTTTCATAATTTTTAATTTCAACTTCTCTTCCATATTTCTTTAGATTGATTTCCTTTACAAAATTAGCTAATTCGTTGATGGAGTAATGCTCATTGAATTGGTTGTAAACTCTGTATTCTCCATTTTCCGGTGGCTTCTCCAGCCCGAGGGTTAGACAATTTATGCTATCTTCAATGGATATGAAACCTCTTCTCTGATTTCCCTTTCCATAAACAGAAATGGGTATACCAAGTAAGGATTGAACACAAAACCTGTTTAATGCGGTTCCATATATTTCGTCAATATCAAAACGGGTTGGCAGATCATATTTTTCTGTTAATTCTGTTCCTGCACCGTAAACAACACCCTGCATTACATCAGTAATTTTTAACCTCCAGACTTTATTTGCGAACATTAAATTGTTTGAGTCATGCACCTTACTCCAGTGGTACCAGGATCCAGCATTCTTAGGAAAAGGAAGTGTATCCTCCCTTCCCTTATATTGAATATGAAAAAACCCTTCTGGAATGTCAATATTTGGAGTTCCATACTCCCCCATAGTACCCATTTTTAGCAGATGAGCATCAGGAACAATGTCCTTTATTGCATATATCAGGTTTAGTGTTCCACCAATGTTCTGAATCATTGTTTCCCTTGCCTCTTTCAATCCAATCATTGAATATGGAGCAGATCTCTGTTCTGCAAGATGCACAAACGCCTCCGGCCTGTACTTTTTAACGAATGAATAAATTGTATCAGGATCGTTAACATCTCCCTGGAAAAATTCTATATCAAGACCATTTTCTCTTGCTATTTTGATTCTTTTTTCCATTGATTGTATGTCTATTAAGGAATCTGATCCAACAGCCTTCACCCTACTTCTTGTGTAGAATGAATCGAAACCAACTATGGAATGTCCCCTAACGGCAAGGTTAAGTGCCAATGGCCAACCTATGTATCCATCAATACCGAGAATGGCAATTTTCATCTGGTAGTGAATGAAATATGGATTTAAATCTATTTCATTAGTTTAGAATTATTGAATATTTTTTAATATATTTTAATGCCTTTAGTATATCCGCTTAACATGAACATTTACATTGAATTTGTGAAAATATTCTTCCCCTTATTTGTGGTTATTGATCCATTTGGTACTATGACACTTTTTTTTGCAATGACCGCTGATTACTCGGAAAATGAAAAGAGAACTGCTGCTAAGGATGCCTTTTTTTATGGGAGCATAATACTGATCTTTTTCACAATTGCTGGCTCCCTAATTCTATATTTCATGGGTATCTCAATAGCTTCAATAGAAATTGCAGGTGGTATAATTCTTGCCATTATGGGAATAGAGATGGTAAGAGAGGGTGACAGACCTAAATCAACTGGAAAAAGTTACAAAAATCCGGATTTGGGCATAGTCCCATTTGCCACACCATTGCTTGCAGGGCCAGGTGCCATATCTCTTGTGATAATACTTTCAAAAGCAAGCATAATCAGCACCATAATGACCATCATATCCGTTTTTATAATATTTTTAATTGTGTACATCCTGTTCTTTTTCTCGACGCCTATTTCCAGGGCCATGGGTGATAAATCACTAAAGGCAATAACAAGGATATTCGGTTTGTTTGTTGCTGCATTTGCGATGCAGTTCATTATAAACGCAATACCAGATATTGTTAAACTTGCATAATGTATATTAGTTACCATTTTTTTTATATATATGTCACATATTCCTTCTTTCCCGTGATTCTATGACCAAGATAGTTATTGCATTTGGAGGAAACGCACTTTTAAAAAATAACGATAAAAGGGACTATGATACTCAAGTGAAAAGAGCTAAATCGGCCTTTGAGACTATTAGTGGAATAATCGAAATGCACGATGTTATTATTACTCATGGAAATGGCCCCCAGGTTGGAGATATTTTCTTAAAAATGGGCAAGGAGGATGAAATTCCACCCTCACCTCTGCATGTATGTGGTTCAATGTCTCAGGGAATGATTGGAGAGATACTGATGGATGCATATGAACAGGTAAGGATAAGCAAGGGTCTTTTAAAAATTCCCATTACAATTTTAACAAGAACGAGGGTGGATGAAAATGACCAAGGTTTGAAAACTCCAACAAAACCTATTGGAAAATTTTACAGTGAAGAGGAATTCAAAAAATTGAACAGGAAAGATTGGAATTTTATAAAAACGGAAAAAGGATATAGAAGGGTTGTTCCTTCTCCTGAGCCTATAGAAATAATTGAAAAGGATGCTGTGAATAATCTGCTTTTAAGCGGATATTTACCAATCTGTACTGGAGGGGGAGGTATTCCAGTTATAAAGAGGACAGATAGGATAGAGTCCATAGATGCTGTTATTGATAAAGATCTTGCAAGTGCAGTTCTTGCGACGCAGATCGAGGCAGATGTGCTTGCAATTCTAACAGACGTTAATGGTGTATTTTTAAATTATGGCAAGGAAGATCAGAAAATGCTGAGCAAAGTCAAGGTTGATGAGATTGATGAATACATAGAAAGAGGTGAATTTTCCAAGGGTAGTATGCTGCCAAAAGTTCAAGCTGCTGTTAAGTTTGTAAGAAATGGTGGGAAAAAGGCTGTTATAGGATCACTTGAAAATGCAGATAAGGTAATAAATGGAGAAGATGGAACTTTAATCATACCTTAATTTGGGAATATTTACCATTTTTATTTGAAAATTTTTTCTGTTTTACTGCCTGATTAAGAACTTTCTCAATTTGCTCTTTGCTTACCTTGAGATCATTTTCATTTTTTAATGATATTGCAATATCCTCTGACGTCATATTTTCTGGGTCTAATTTACCAATTAGATTTACTAGGTCTTCATAAACATTCCAGGGGAATATGAACCAGGCCCAGTTTTCCTTAGTTACCTCTTCTCCGAAATAATCTGGAATAAATGCCGAATGATCGATATGTAACATGGTTGCGGTTCTCAATTTAGAGGGTTTAAGGGTGCTAATGTAGTCCTTTGCTATTCTCATACTTTCGCCTGTATCAGTTATATCGTCAACAATGAGAACGTTTTTCCCTTCTAGAGAAGTGTTCAATCCATATTTTAACTTAGCTTTTCCGTCTTTTGTCGCTGTTAATCCCCAGTGCTCTGTTTTGACAGAAAAGAGATCCTTTATCTGCATATAATCTGAAATAAGTCTTGCAGGGACTAAGCCACCTCTGGATAGGCCTATGATTGTATCAGGCAGATCATTTTCTGGTATTGATGAGTTGATTTTTTCACACCATTTCTCTATTTGATTCCACTCCACCAACCTGGCTCTAGTCTTCATTTTAATCTTTACCTTATTCAATACTTTTTAAAATGTTTTTCAATTGCACAATATTAAATTTCCATTAAATTTTAAGATTCAGGGTACGTACATATGATAAAATAAATATAGATTAGAAACTTTACGAATTAAAGCTCCGATGGTGTAGTCCGGTCAAGCATATCGGCCTTTCGAGCCGACGACCCGGGTCCAAATCCCGGTCGGAGCATGTTACAATTGGGTCAAGTTTACCTTTATCACATATGAAATTTAGTTCGAAAATTGTGATTACTCTCCAGTTAATTTCCTCTTTTGACTATTTTGGAAATCTCGAAAGACAGTGATTTTGATTGTCATTGATGATTTTAATTAATTCAAGTTAGTTTATTTTTATATAATGATTAAAGGTCGATCATACGTAGTATGAGGGACTTATGAGATTAAAGATAAGTCCAACAACGTTCTATGATATCATAGGTGGATAATGGCAACCATCATTATGATAATAATACTATATTTTCAATTAATGATCTTTAATTAGATTGTGCCCTTCCAAAACTTATGTTAATTTAGAATTGATTAATAGGCTTTTTTTAAAATCATTTCTCTTAGCTTCATTATTTCTTATTCTGAATGGAAAGTCGCCCCATTTATTGGTATCCATTTTTCTTTATTAAAAAACATTATATATTATTTTTTTTATTATACAAAGCAATTAATAATTTTTTCCATTGGTAATGAACCACATGGTGCAAAATCCCGGGTCACATTCAATGACTGGAAAATTAATTCTTTTTTTCCAGGGGTTGCATATTTGAAAATAAATCCTTGGAAATCATAATATCCTTGGTCATCAAAGATTTATGAATCACAGGTTCTGGAGACCAAAATTTTTCTATTTATAGATAGTATCTTCCAATTAATCTTATGGATTTTGTGAGTATATTTTTGCCTGGACTTAGAACAAGATCTTTGAAATCCTTTATAATTGTATAATGTAGTTAAGAATTCCTAGTTTTAAAGATAGGTATTTCTTTTTGATCCTCCGGATTGTACCAAGGTTAAGATGTATAACATTGAACCTATACAAAGGATGTATCTCCAAAAAGTTCTCCGGCGCATTATCATATGCTTTATTTCTATTTGTTAACATATTACAGGAGCATCAAAATATTAACCAGAAGGTACCTCTTAAGAACTCTCATTATATGAAATTTATTCTTTTCTTGTGTAAAAAATATTTAGTAATGCTTAGAACTTTTTTGCAATGGTTTTTCAAGAAGTTATTAGGTTTAAAACTTTTATTCCCGTTTAAATAAAATTGACATTATGTTTGAATATTCATCTGCAATTTCTTTCCCCTTTTGGGATAATTCCACTGCCTTTCCTGGACCATAAATTGTAAGAACATTTCTAATTACCACTATTCCATTCTGCTGAAGCTTTTCGAGATGATTGCTCAGACTTCCCTTTCCTATGCCCAGAGTTCTCTGAAGCTCATAAAACCTCATTCTTCCATAAATACTAAGAATGATGATGATCAAAAGTCGTTGAGAAGATTTTAATACTGGCTCTCCAAGATTTGAAGATAATTTTTCAATGATGGAATCTATTGTCTCTTTATTTTTATCATTCTTCATATAGACCCAGGTCTCCGGTTGCTGTGTAAAAACTGTACATACTTGCAAATGCCCAACCTATTATTGTTGGGGCCCAAATAAGTTGTAAATAAGATTCTATTTGGCCAGAAATATTGAAAAATAAAATCGTTATGATAGAAGATATGACACTAAACAAGTAGGTTAATGAAGCAATATAACCCTCAATGGGTATATTTCCAAATGAAACCTTGAGGAAAAAAAGAAGGTATACGGGCACTATGAGTAAAATGAAATAGAATAAGGTGTATCCCACTTTTTCATTATATAAGATCAATATCAATAGTAATATAATAAGATATATTGGGAAAAATATGAGATTAAATATTCTGTAGATCTTTCCATATGATTTAACCTCGTTTATTCTAAAAACCTTATTTATTTTAGTGGTTTTAAAAGAAAGTGAAAAAGTTCTGAAATTGAAATAAAATGCCACAGTTGTTACTATGATAAAGCTAATTATTTCGATTAAATATCCTAAAAAGTTATTTAAAAAAATCAAAATGCTGGGAGATATGTATACATAATAAAAAATGGAAATTACCCAAATTGAGTAATAAATTCCAAAACTCATTTTCAGGGAATACCTTGAAATTGATATTGACCTGTTCTTTAATTTTTCCAAAAATTCTTTAATGTTTTCATCTGTCAAATTTGCCTGGCCTCCTCTATGGATACTGCTCTTATATTTTTAACAAGTTTTAAAAATATGAAGATGAGAATAAAACTCCATGTTATTAAAGCAACTGCCATATAAAAGATGTTGATTGATGGAGAATTAGGGTTTGAAAGTGAAATATGGGGAATGCTTCCTGAAAATGAGAAGTAAAATAGGGAAATAGATTCGGAAAATGGATTTCCATAAACAATCCATGATGGCAAAGATGTATTCAGCATTGTAAAACCAAATATATATGAGAGAATCAGTGGTAAAAATGATATGAAATTGATATTTTTCAATGAAAAATAATTAGTAATAATGGTTGTCAGAGATGCTGAAATTCCAAACATAATTGCACCTGCTCCAACTGCAATTAATATTGAATAATAGGGCATTGAAGGTATGAGTATATTGTTGGATCTTTCACTGAATAGCAGTGAACATAACATCAAAATAATAGAGCATAAAATGATTGAAGAGACCGCAACACCAGATATTATTGAGAACAGAAATTTTTTTAACGTTAAGTTTGTAAATTTCAAAGTGAAATTCAAGGAAGATGATGCATAATAAATTGAATATGCAATGGATGTTCCGATTGTGCTTAGTGAATAAAGAGCAATCAGTGAAAACCAGGTAGATGTATATTTTAAATCGAAATTACTTGAAGATGGAGTAAAGCCAAAAAAATAAGCTCCCATAACTAGCCAGATTCCCATGAATGCAACACCCCAGAAGAGCAGGTTTTTATTTCCTATTATTGATTTTACATAATATTTCATAATCATCTATTTATCACCTCATAAAGTTGTTCAATACTATAGATGCTTGATAACTGAATTTCACCAGAACCTTTAGTTATTGAGAATGTTCCGTAAGGCAACTCTATAACAGATATGGCATCCTGAACATTTCCCTTTGATAGAAACAAATTGTTGAGATCACTTGTTTCAAATGGGCCATATAGATGTTTATCCATCAAAAAATAGAGAGTCCAATCTGTTAATGACTTGATTATGTTAAATTCGTGTGTATTCATCAAAATCTCACCATCAAAGGAATTAATCATCTTTAAGAGGAGAAGTTTTCTGCTCTGATCTACAGCTTCAAATGGCTCATCCAGAAGGATTGTTTTTGACCCTGAGCTTAGAGCCATAATGTTTCCAAACATCTTTGATTGGCCTGTACTTAGGGAATATATTTTTTTATCAAGGATTTCAGTTAGTGAGAACTTCTTAATCATATCAAAAAAAACTTCCTTTTTATTTCCCATTATTTCTGAATAGATTTCGATTATCTCACTTATTCTAAGATTTAGAAGCTTATAGACTTCCATAAGGTTAGTTGAGATGTGCTTGATTTTTTTACCTTCATTCAAATCAATCCCATTTATTTTTATGTAACCACTTGATATTTTCATAAAACCCAAACATGCCTTTAGCAGAGAGGTTTTACCTGAGCCATTTGACCCAACTATTACTATCCTATTTCCATTTATTGAAAGATTGATGTTTTCAAGGACGTTTCCTTTATCATCCCTGTAATAACTGCAGCTCATGCCCTTTATTTCTATCACATAACCATATTTTATATATGTATAAATTAGGTTAAAATAGTTCAAAAACTGAACTGTATTTTATTCATACTTTATTGAAATTCATCGTTTTTTATATTAGGAGATAAAATATTAAGGAACTAAATTAATTTATTTAAAATCAGATGTTATAAAAATTATTTGAAATATAAGAATTATGGACCTATATATTCAATACCTTTAAGACAAATATGTAACCACAAAAAGCCATTGAATTCAATAAGAGCAGAAGTTCAGCCAGACTTGAACTATATTTAAGTGCCATATTATAATAAATGACAAATGAGACCACCGTGTATACAAAGAATATTGAGGAAAAAATTATAATTCCCCCTAAAGCCTTAGATTTGATTTTATAATAACTTTTAAGATAAGATATTACAATTATCACAAATATAACAGATGACATTGCGATAACTGCTAAATTCGCAATCCATAATGGACCCATCATATCTCCTCCCACTTCAGGTTTTGCTTATATAGAATATCCTTCAAAGTATCCAGATTTCTGGTGAAAACTGATGATGGAAAGTATATCTTTCCATACCCGTCACCCTCTACATCAAGAAGGTTATTTGAGATCAAAACCTTGACATGATGTTCCACAGTTCTGTAATTGACCTTTAATGTTTCACTTAGCCTGTTTATATTAGAAGGGTTTTCCATCAGTATTTTCATTATCTTTAATCTCATCATCCCGCCTCTGGTTGATATAAAAATCCACCATAATAACCTCTTAACAGATAAATTAAAGTCTACAGACACTCAAGTGCCTATAGAAAAATAAATAATATATTTTTATTTTAAATTTTGCTTAAGCTGTTTATTCCTGTTATCATGAAAGTTTCAGATGTGATCAGGAAATTTGGCATTCCTTTTGATACATTGAACCCTTCAAACGAGTATACTATGGTGTATGTCACATTTATGAATTTGAATTGTGATGTGTTTGCTGCATTCTGCACAACGAATTGAACCGGTGCACTTACTTTTACTTCATTTCCATTGTAGACTATAGTTGGAGGACTTTCTGTATAAAACCATACAGCTGACCAGGCGTTAAAGAATTTTGTCCATGTTGAATTTATTGAAGTGTATCCTTTATAAGTTCCGTTCAGGCTTCCACCTACCCAATAAAGCGTTGCGTTACTGGCATATTCTGTCATTACTGCCGATACATTTTCTATTGCAATGTTATTCCAGTGATTGAATGCCAGGTTTTCAACGTAATTGTTTATTGTGAATTCCTGTGTAGATGATATAAAACCTGCACCAACTATATGCCATATCTCCCCTGATATAAGCCATGTATTGTTTACATTTGTGTAATTAAGTGTATAGCTCACATTTATGTATTGAACCTGATTCTGATTGTTTGCCGGCGTAACTATAAACTGGTTTAGTGAATTTACATAGGCCTCATTTCCAGACACAGATACACTTGGAGGATTGATTGTGTAAAACCATACAGCTGACCATGCGTTAAAGAATTTATTCCATGTTGAAATAATATTGGATTCTCCCATATACTTTCCAGCAAGAGGTCCGCCTATCCAAGTCAGAGTTGCGTTGCTTTCATATTGATTGTTCAACAGTGATGAGTTCTCTATTGAAATGTAGTTCCAGTGAGAATATGCAGCATCGAGCACCACTGAAGCTTGTTGTGAGTTATAATTTGTTTTTAGAGATGAATAATCACTGCTCTTAGCAGAATACGAGCTGTATTCAAAAACTGCCACACCAGCCATAACTATGGTAAGGGCTATAAACAAGCCCGCCAGATATTTTAAGGTTTTAATCTCCATAGATATTTATCCTTATGATAATAAATAGAATTTTTCAAAAATATATGCAAATCTTTTACATATTTGGTATAAATTTTCATTTTTCAATATACTTTGATATAATCAATGCCTTTGAATTTGTAAATCCAATGGAATATACTGACAAAGTTCACACCTAATCAAATCTTAATATCTTTTTTTTACATTCCTTACAAGTGGAGAGCCATAAAAAATTGGAGATGGTTTCACTTTTAATTTTAATCTTTGTTTTAATTTCTGTTAGCTTCATACCCTCTGGAGGTGCAAATTATTCATTTATAAAGTTTGAGAAAATACCCAATTTAAATTTAAAAAACGATTTCAATCTAAGTATCTCATTGAATGGATACAATAAAACTTTGATTGATTCTTACTCGGGCTTCATTACAAAGACTGTCCCATGTATGAAGGACAATTTTTCTTATTCCCATAAGGGCCAACCTTTAGGAGGATTTTTTGTATATGCACAAAAATTTCCTGGCGAGGATTTCGAATAACCACCCTAATTCTGCTATCTTCGTTCTGTAGTTCGTGATTTTCATTGCAATATGAACAATAACAGCATTTTCAAGTTCTATTTATCCAGATTTCCCTTGTATTTCATGTAAATCTTCATAGCTAC